>JAIRZS010000282.1 GCA_031267115.1 Treponema sp. | reverse complement strand
ATTAGAGAACCGTGCCGCTTAATTGACACAAAGCGCGAATTTGTAAAGAATTGAGCTGGTTCCATACGGAAGCGCTTTGCGGGGCGCGGGTTATAAGGGGATTTTATGAATATGAGGGTTAAGGGTTTTTTTGACCGGAAGGATGTCCGCCTGTCGGCCAGGCGGTACGGTATCGACGCTTTGGGCGCGATGGCCCAGGGGCTGTTCGCATCGCTCCTGATAGGGACTATTATCAGCACGGCGGGCGAGCAGCTTGGGATTGATATTCTGGTTACGGTCGGGAATTTCGCCAAGTCCGCTACGGGCGCTTCTATGGCTGTGGCTATCGGCTGCGCCCTGAAATGCCCGTTTCTGGTGCTGTTTTCCCTTATCGCCGTGGGGCAGGCCGCTAATTCCCTTGGCGGCGCTGGCGGGCCGCTGGCGGTCTATTTTGTCGCGATTATCGCGGCGGAATTCGGGAAGCTTGTCTCGAAAGAGACGAAAATCGACATTATTGTTACCCCGCTTGTTACTATTGTGGTTGGCGTGTTCGTCTCCCTGCTCTGCGCGCCCGCTATCGGCGCGGGGGCCAGCTATACGGGCCGCGTTATCATGTGGGCGACGGAACTCCAGCCTTTCCTGATGGGGGTGGTCATATCGGTGGTTACGGGGATGATTCTGACCCTGCCCATAAGCAGCGCGGCGATCTGCGCGGCCCTGGGCCTGACGGGCCTTGCCGGGGGGGCCGCCGTCGCGGGGTGCTGCGCCCAAATGGTAGGTTTCGCGGTGATGAGTTTCAGGGAGAACCGCTTCGGGGGGCTTTTTGCCCAGGGCATCGGCACCTCCATGCTCCAGATGGGGAATATTGTGAGAAACCCCCGCATCTGGATACCCCCCACGGCGGCGGCGGCTGTTACCGGGCCTCTGGCGACCTGCTTTTTCGTTCTGAGGATGGACGGCCCGGCGGTGGCTTCCGGCATGGGGACCTGCGGCCTGGTAGGACAAATCGGCGTCTACGCCGGCTGGATGAACGGTATCGCGGACGGCGCGAAAACGGCGATTACCGCTTTTGACTGGGCGGGCCTGCTGCTGATAAGCTTTGTGCTTCCCGCGGTGCTGACCCCGCTGATAGCCCTGCCGCTGAGGAAGATGAACTGGATCAGGGAAGGCGATTTAAAGCTGGACCTGTAAAAAGCAGGGGGCAATTAGCAATTACCGCCTACTCCCGGCCCTCCCGTCTTCATTGTTCACTGCTCATTCTTCATTGTTCATTCTTCTTATACTTTTTCGACTTTTTTGACTTTGCGGTTAAAAAAATAGCGTAAAATTCTTTACTACAGCCTGCGCAAGGGATTGGAGGGGTTTAGACCCGCCGCAGGCGGGGCCGGAGCGGTAGCGGAGCCCCGGAAAGCCCGGTCCCCGGCGGAGCCGGGGATGCGCCCGGACAATGGGGGTATAAATTTTCTCCCCTATGCGCTATTCTTGGCTTATGGCGGCGGCTGACGACAAAAAAATTATCTACTCTATGTTCCGGGTTTCCAAAAAACACGGGGCCAGGCAGGTGCTTAAGGATATTAGCCTGTCCTACTTTTACGGGGCGAAGATCGGGGTGATCGGGCTTAACGGATCGGGGAAGTCCAGCCTGCTCAGGATTCTGGCCGGGACGGATACGGAATTTTCCGGCGAGATTTCGGTTAGTCCGGGGTATACTATCGGGTATCTGGAACAGGAGCCTTTTCTTGAGCCGGGGAAGACGGTCAAGGAAGTGGTGTCCGAGGGCGCGGCGGAAACGCTTTCGCTGCTCAGGGAATTTGAGGAAGTGAGCGAGGCGTTCGGGGAGCCGGACGCTGATTACGAAAAGCTTGGGGAGAGGCAGGCGGCTTTGCAGGAAAAGATAGAGGCTGCCGACGGGTGGAATCTGGACAGCCGTCTGGAGCTGGCTATGGACGCCCTGCGCTGCCCGCCGGGGGACGAAAAAGTGGATCACCTTTCCGGCGGCGAAAAGAGGCGGACGGCGCTCTGCCGGCTGCTGCTGCAAAAGCCGGATATTCTGCTGCTCGACGAGCCGACGAATCACCTTGACGCGGAAACGGTTGCCTGGCTGGAACGGCACCTTCGGGAGTACGAGGGGACGGTGATCGCGGTGACGCATGACCGCTACTTTCTGGACAGCGCGGCGGGGTGGATTCTGGAACTGGACCGGGGCGAGGGTATTCCCTGGAAGGGGAACTATTCGGGTTGGCTGGAGCAGAAAGAGGCGCGCCTGGCCCTGGAGGAGAAGGGCGAGAGCGAAAGGCGGAAAACCCTGCAAAGGGAGCTTGAGTGGATACGGATGAGTCCCCAGGGCAGGCACGCGAAGAGCAAGGCCCGGATTACCCAGTACGAAAAGCTGCTGCAGGACGGCGAGCGCGAAAAAATCCGGGAAAACAAAATTGTTATTCCGCCGGGGCCGAGGCTGGGCCGGCTGGTAATCGAGGCGCAGGGGCTGCGCAAGGCGTTTGGCGACAGGCTGCTCTTCGAGGGCCTGTCTTTCAGCGTGCCGCCCGGCGCGTGCGTGGGCATTATCGGGCCGAACGGCGCGGGGAAGACTACGCTGTTCAGGATTATCACCGGGGAGGAGAAGACTGACGGGGGCGGGATACGGCTTGGGGACAGCGTTAAGCTGGCCTACGCCGACCAGATGCGCGCGGCGCTGGACGACAACAAGACGGTATGGGAGCAGCTTTCGGGCGGGCTTGACCTTGTCAGGCTGGGGGATGGGGCCGGCGCCCGGGAAGTGAACTCCAGGGCCTACTGCGCGTGGTACAATTTTTCCGGCGCGGACCAGCAGAAAAAAGTAGGGATACTGTCGGGCGGCGAACGGAACCGGCTTAACTTGGCGATGATGCTTAAAACCGGGGCGAATACGCTGCTTCTGGACGAGCCGACCAACGACCTGGATGTCAACACCCTGAGGGCGCTGGAAGAAGCCGTCGATACTTTCGCGGGGGTTACGCTGGTGATAAGCCACGACCGCTGGTTCCTCGACCGGATCGCTACCCACATACTGGCCTTTGAAGACGGGGAAGTTATCTGGTACGACGGGAACTGGTCCGAATACGCCGAGTGGAGAAGGCAGAAGCTCGGCGCGCGGGCCGACCGCCCCCACCGCTACGTATACCGGAAGCTGGAACGCTAGCAGCCTGTTGCACTTGTGGATTTTTTGCATATTCATGCAAAAAATCCCGATTATCCGGCGTGCTTTCGGAGTTTGTAAGGTATAAAAATTCACTTTCGTGAATTTTTATACGGTTTTA
>JAIRZS010000045.1 GCA_031267115.1 Treponema sp. | reverse complement strand
TTTTTTACCCGCCGGGTTCAGCGTTTGGCCAGGAGGGCGCGGCTTATTATGGTGCCGGCAAGCTGCACCGCCTCGACAAGGATAAGGATAATGATAACCGCCGCGATGGTAACGTCGATTCGGAATCGGTAATAGCCATAGCGTATGGCCAGGTCGCCAAGGCCCCCGCCGCCTATAGCCCCCGCCATGGCGGAATAACCTATCAGGTTGATGATGGTCAGGGCAAGGCCCGAAACAAGGGCGGGCAGGGTTTCGGGGATCAGCACTTTCCTGATGATCTGCATATTGGCGGACCCCATTGCCCGCGCCGCGAGTAGCACGCCGCTGTCAACTTCCGAAAGGGCGGTCTCCACTACCCGGGCGACAAAAGGGGCCGCCGCAATGGACAGGGGGATGATCACCGCCGTGGGCCCGATGCTGGTACCGATGATGAGCCGGGACAGCGGGATGAGCAGGATCATCAGGATGATAAAGGGCAGGGATCGGAAGATATTTACCAGCCGGGAAAGCACATTGTAGAGGATGCGCCGGGGGACGAGTCCTGCCGGGGAACTTACATAGAGCAGGGTCCCCAGGGGAAACCCCAGAAGGCCGGCAAAAAAAGTGGAGAAAAAGGTCATATGGAGGGTTTCCAGCGTTGATTTGGGGAGAAGGATCAGCGCGCCCAGAATGTCTTTAGACATTGAACATTTCCTTTGCCGCGGAGGATTGGGGATTGTCAAACAGGGTTTCCATACTGCCCTGCTCCACGATACGGCCGGCGTCCATTACCGCCACTTCCCGGCAAACCGCCCGGATAACGCTCATTTCGTGGGTAATAAGCACCACTGTCAGCTTGAAACGGCTGTGCAGTTCCTGTATCAGGGCCAGAATGGAACGGGTGGTCTGCGGGTCCAAGGCGCTTGTAGCCTCGTCGCAGAAGAGAATTTCAGGGTTGGCCGCAAGGGCGCGGGCAATGGCCACCCTCTGTTTCTGGCCGCCCGAAAGCTCCCGGAGCCGGGCCTTGCGCTTGTCGGCAATATCCACCATGGACAGAAGCTCGTCCACCCGTTCGTGTATCTGTTTTTTCGGCAGAGAAGCGATTTCCAAAGGATAAGCTATATTGGACGCCACATTCCGGGACGCGAAAAGGTTAAAATTCTGGAAGATCATGCCCATCTTCCGGCGGCGCTCCAGGAGGACGCTGCCCTCCAGAGTATCCACCCGTTCGCCGCTGTAGTATATTTCCCCGGCGTCCGCCTTTTCCAGCAGGCTCATCATCCTGAGCAGGGTAGACTTCCCCGCCCCGCTCTTTCCGATGATGCCGAATATACTTCCCGCCGGAACAGCAAGGTCAACTTCCCGGAGGGCGTCGATCTTCCCGTACTGTTTGGTAATCCCCTTGAGGGTTATCATTGCCCGCGCCTTAACTCGCCTTGAAACCCGCGACATGCCTGAGCTGGCCTTCGGTCTCCTGCGGACAGCGTCTTCGGCGGTAACAAAGGTTTTGATTATTGCCGGTATCGCGCCGGCGCATCCCTAAAAGGATGCTGTATTGGCCCCCTCCGGGAAAAAGAGGCCGGCCCCGCGCCCGCTACTGGCGGACGCCCCCGGAAAAAGTACGGGTCGCCTGCTGTACCAGCTCCCTGTGGCTTACCGGGTCTCCCCTGGTGATTCCCAACTGGCTGTACTGGCTATAGCTGACCCTGTACCTATTCCCGCTCCTGGGCGGCTGGGAAATAATAATCGCGGGCCATTGATTCCGCTGCTGCCAGCGCAGGGACTTGGACGGCTCCATGGTAGTAATAGAAGGGGACCCCCAGCCAAGGGTATCGCTTACCAGTATTTCCCAATCGGAGAACTGCCGGTTTATAAGGGCGGCGTAAGAGGATTCAATTTCCAGAGTCGCCGCGTAATATCCCAGCTTGCTATCTATATAGTAGATAGCTGTCATCGTCACATCGTTGCCGTTAACCCGGTAAGTCGTGCTCTCCCGGTACTGATTCCTTCCCGCGGCCCCGACAGCCTTCAAATTCGGCTTGATCGCCTGCAATTCGGCAAAGCTCAATCCGAAATCCTCGCTCAATTCTGCCACTTCTTCCGGCGGGGCGCCGATAAACTGCCCCCAGTTCGGCTCAACCAAATTTTGCCCGAATGCCGTGCTGGCAAAAAAAATACAGAACAGAACCGGCAAAATAGTTTTTGTCATATTGACCCTCCTCAAAATCACTTCAGCGCCTCCAAAAACCCTGCCTTGGTCCTTAGAAACACCCATAAACCAGGTTCTCCTGACACCAGGGCCGCGGCAGCCGGGTTTTAAAAAGCCCGTATAAATTTACCTTAAGGCAGGATATCTTATCATGTAAATATCTATTTAATAAAGAGGCTCTTGCCCCCGGAGAAAACCGCGAAATTACAGGTAAATTATTGCATCACAGGGGGTAAAACCAACCGCGTTTTGGAACAGGCTCAGGGAACTGCGGTTTTCGCCAACGGCATCTGCGAGGCCCCCTGTAAAACCCGGCGGGATTTTGCGGGAGACTCTGATTATTCTTGGGATCCGAATTCCAAATCGTCACGCAGGCCGATATTCGCGTCCTCCCCGGGCGGGAACATGTAAAGATCGGGCAGCTTGAAGGTCCGCGCCATAGAGTAGGATTTTACCGGGGACGAATCGCTTATCACCGGTATTTTAAAGAAGTGATTCAGGGTTTCAAACCCCGGCACCTCAATATGTATGGAATACTCGAAATTCTTCCGCTGTCCTTTGGAATCGACCGGGACAGGCTCCGGCCAGAAGGCAAAGGTTCCCTCGGTGTTGGCTACCAGGGTATAGGGATTTTGCCAGTTATTGTCTTTCATCGCGACAAGGTCGCCGTCCAGGCGGAGTTCCACATTTACCCCCGCCAGCGGCTCAAAATTAATCCCGTTAAAAAGACGGCCGATAATAGTGGGAATATTGTAGACCGGGGTATCTACCCTGACTTCGTCTTCGTGCCTTGCGCTGTGATTCGCCGTTTTCCGCTGGTTATGGGCTACCCGTTTCATCCCTTCGTGGATCAGGGCCATAATGTCGGCAATATCCTGCTGCTGCCTGATAGACCCTCCCTGCTCGACCCTGGCAACTCCGCGGTTTGAGATAACATAGCGGGGAACTGCCTTGTTAAGGACATAACAGGCAGCGTCCCGCCGGCATTGGGGGCAGGTGCAAATATCGTCCCTGCCTTCTTTTTCTATAGCGGCGCAAATTTCGTTTATACTCGCGAATACCGTGTCTTCGATGGTATTATGAATCTCTGAAAACATGTTTTCCTCGCTCTATAGGGCAAAACAGCAGCAAAAACCGCCCCCCGGACCGAAATTCCAGGAGGCCTCTTTGATAAGTATAGTCACTTTGGCCGGATATTCAAGATTGAATCCGGAACATCGGCGGATTTTATTCCGCTTTCATGGGCCGGATCCGCGAAAATACGCAGAACCCGCAAGGAACTGATAAAATTCCCAACGGTTTGGGGCTTGAAAACCGTGGAACTCTCCTCAAAATCACGCGATTCGCCCGATACATAAAGCCCGGTCTCAAAACTAATCGGTTCCGGCACGTCGATGATAATATCTTCCGCGTTTATGGCGATCCCCGCCCTCGAACCCAGTTCCGCAGCCAGCGCGGCCTCGTACTGATGACGGTTTTCTATGCCCGTAAGATGGGCGTGGAGCGCTTCGTCAAAGGGAATTTCCGCGATCCCGGAGTAAAGCCGCCCGTCTTTTACCTGGCCCGACAGCTTGGCCGCAGGATACCCCCGGCCGGCAAGCAGGCCGAAAAGCCCCTGATCGTCAAGCCCGTAGAATTCCCCGGGGGCGGCGTTCCCGCTCCCCAGAACCCACAGAATCGCCTTCTTGATCATCGCCGTAGCCGAACGGACCTGGCGGTGCCAGTAAACGGTCTTATACATAAGGTATTTTGAAAACAGCACCGACTCAATGCCGGGGATCCCCCTGGAATCGATGGTGATCCCCCGCTCCCTGTCCGGATAAAGCCGGCTCAGGATAAAGTCCACGTCCTGGGCGCCGTAGGGGACGCCGCAGTACCGGGCGTCCCGGTTCAGGTAGTCGAGCTTGTCCGGGTCCAGGCAGCCCGAAAGAAGTTTCCGGTAAAAGCCAAGCTCCCCCTGCCCTCCGGTTTCCGCCGGAACGCCCGATCCGGTATCCACAATAGCGGCGGCAAGATAGGGGTCCGCGCCGGCCGCCCCCGCCAGGCTTTTCAGCGGTTCATCCAGAATAAGCGAGGCGGTAAGCGATTCATGGGAGCGCAGGGGCAGTTCCTTGAGCGAATGGGCATAGGGAAAGTGCCCCAGATCGTGGAGCAGCGCCGCGCAGAGGAAAGAACGGACCCCGCAGGCGCTGAGCCAGACATCGGCGCCCCGTTCAGCCAGGTTGATCAAAAGCCGCCGGGCCAGATGGTACACCCCGATCGAATGGGCCAGGCGGGTATGGGTAGCCCCGGGATAAACAACATACGCCGGCCCAAGCTGCAAGATACGGTTAAGCCGGGTAAAAGGCGCGGACCTGGTCAGTTCCGCGAGAGCCGGGGTCAGGTATATATGCCCCCACAGCACATCCCGGACAGGCTCCGTATAACCGTCCCGCAAACCGGCCCAGACACCATCGCTCATAAACCCATGGTATACCGCCGGAACATATCTGTCCAGCATCCCGCAAAAACCCGCGTCCATTTTACCTGAATATTAATCCGGGCGCATTTCCGGCACTCCGCGCCGGAAACCGGGCTTTGCGCTTGTATCTTTTGCCGCCTCCGGCGTCAAAAGGATACCGCTTCAATCCCTTGCGCGCTGCCGCCCCGCGCCATGCCCCACGGAATCTACAGTTAAATTTTTTACAATAGCGGATTGATTAGGCAAAAAGATATGCTTTGGAATTTTACCGCTAAGTCGAAAAAGTCGAATAAGTAACGTGAATTCGATGGAGAATATCAGGGCCCGCGAATAAACGCTGATTTTCGAGAATTATTTAAATATCAGATAAAAATTATTGACAAAAGAATGTTTAAGAATATAAAATATTGTAAATGAACTGCCTTGTCCTGAAGCTTCCCCGCCGAAAGGCGGGTTCTTGGGTATTACACCCGCGCTTTCGAATAAACGGAGGCATATAATGCCTAAAAGGTTTATGTGTTTGGTGATTATTTTTTTATTGCGGGGTATAAATTTACATTCTCAGGAAATGATATGGGAAGAACTGAATTTACTTAATGAAAATGTAAAAATTGATTTTTCGTTATTTCCCACAAAACATAAATGGGAAAAAAACAAATGTATCCCAATTTTAGATACTCCGTCCAAAAAAAATTATCGTACCATAATAGCCGGCGGTGCGGAAATGGAAGCAAATTTTGACGGTAAATACAGAATAGTTGAATTTGGCGCAGGAAGCGGGGTTCAATATTTTTTCATTATCGATTTAAACAACGGAAACGTATATGAAGGCAGGACATCATCTTTTGGCATAAAATACAGTACAAATAGTTCAATGATTATTATTAACCCCATAGAAAACATGTTTTGGGAAGATGGTGATTTTGTACCATACTGGTCTTTTATTGAATATATAAAATGGAATGGGGAAGGGTTTATTAGTTTGGCAATAATAAACGGCGGGTTATATGGCAATAACTTATTGGATGCTAAAAACTAAGAAAAAGATGTATTTTAGCCTTACTTTTTTGACTTACATAGTGTACCCAGCACCTGCGGCATGGATGCCGTTTTATAGCAGCGCAAGGGATTGAAGCGGTATCCTTTTTTGCCGCAGGCAAAAAAGATACAAGCGTAAAGCCCGGTCCGCGGGCCGTCCTGCCCTGCGGGCAGGTTGGCGCGCGGATGCGCCCAGGAAAAATTTATACGCTTACCCTGAAAATATACCGGGCAGCCGGACGCGCCTGTCCGGCCTTAATCCTTTATGTAACTGCGCACGTCCCTGGCGTACCAGGATTCGCGGTAGGGCAGGGGGCGGTATTTCTGCATGTTCCGGTTGAACTGCGGGTTCGATATGAGCCGTCTCAGGCGGCAGGCGATTTCAAAGGCGCCGGAATAGCCCATATAGCTGTTGGCCGGGTTGAACAGGGGAAGTACCGGAAGGCCGTGCTTGGCGGTGATATTGCCGCTCCCGGTGTGCATGAGGATCACATCGGCGCTGATCCGGCGGATCAGGTTTGCCTGCTCGAAGGGATGCTGGGAGGCGATGCCGATAATGGTTTCGCCGGAAATGTCCAGGTCCTCCATTACCGGTTCGACAAAACGGTCGATGTGGTGGCTTTTAAGGCCCGCGATTTCCATTCCCAGATCCGTTACCAGTTCCGCGGTAACGAAGATGCGCATCTCGCCGCCGGAAACGTATGCCCGCTTGCCCTTAAGGGCTTCGCGGTACGGTCCCAGCGCCTCGTCCAGGGCGGCGTCTTCCTGCTCTATGAGGAGGCGGGCCTTGTCCCCGATATGAAAGAATTCCGCGATTGCCGTAAGCCAGCGGGCGGTCCCCTTCCGGCCTATGGGCATGGTGCCGATGATGTAGGGGATCTTGTACTCATCGTAAATATGCGTAAGGTAATAATCGTCGTGGGTTCCGCAGATGCTTACATTGAGGGCCGCGTCAAGGACGCGCCTGAAGTCGCGGGGGCGGGAAAAGCAGGGGAGGAAATTTACATTTAGTTCCAGCGCGTTTAACAGCCGCTCCAGTTCCAGCTCGTCCTGCCGCCCCATGGAGCCTACGTTGAACACGTTGACTGTATGGGCTTTTCGGTATTCGTACATGATATCGTCCGGATTGTCCGGCACAACGGACCGCTCCCTTTCTATTTTCTTTTTGGAAAGATTCTTGAGGATTCCGTTGTACACCGCGTCATAGGCCGTTGCCATGATCTTTGTTTTAAAGCCTTCGCAGTTAACCGAAACAAGGTCCGCGGCGGTGTCTTTCTCAAGGCCGGCCAGTACCGTGTCGACATCGTCGCCTATCAGGGCCGGGACGCAGGAGCTTGCCACGACAATGGCCTGGGGCCGCCATTCCCGGTCCGCGAAAAGGACCGCTTCCCGCAGTTTTTGTTCCCCGCCGGAAATAACATCCGACTCGTCAAGGTTGGTGGAGATCCAGACAGCGCTGTTCTGCGCCGGGTCCCTCAGCCGCTTCATGGCCCTGGCCGCGCCCGCGCCGCCTGTGGACCAGAAGCCGCAGCCGACGGGACCGTGGGCTATGACCACCGTATCGCGCAGGGTGTTCAGCATGCCAAGGCTCAGGGTGAACTGGCAGCCGAAACTCTGGCCGAAGCTCCGGTTCGCCGCGTTAAAACAGCCACCGTCGGGCCGGCCAAGCCTTTCCCTCAGTTCCCGGCAGGTACCGCAAAAAGCGGTCCCGGCCTTTAGCCTTTCTTCCCTGGGCGGCGCGGCCCGTCCGATATTCAATGGCATATACGCTCCTTTTCCGGCAGGGACTCTCGAAAAATTCCTGCGGTGTCCTTTTGCTTTCTGCCGGGCAAACTAAGAATTGCTAATCTTTCGTAATTATTCAGTCGGGGGGCTAAAGCCCCCACTCCGCAAAAAGTCTTGTCAAGACTTTTTGCCATATCCGGTTGAACGAGGGGGTCTGGACCCCCTCCGCTCGAAAAAAACTATCATTTTTTT
>JAIRZS010000242.1 GCA_031267115.1 Treponema sp. | reverse complement strand
ATTCTGGGATCAATTATAACATAGATAATATCTATCGCCAGATTGAGGAGGAGGAACAGGATCACCAGGAACATGATGAGAGCCTGCATCATAGGATAATCCGAAGACCGGATAGCCTCGATAAGCAGGGCGCCTATGCCGCCCAGGGCATACACGTTTTCTACCAGTACCGCGCCGACCACCATCCCGCCCGTCTGTATGCCCGCCACGGTAATAACCGGTACCAGGGTATTTTTCAGGCAGTGTACAAAGATTATCCTGGCAAAGGAGGTACCCTTCGCGGCAAGGGCCAGCGCGTAGTTCGACTTGAGTTCCTCTATCATGCGGTCCCGGGTAATGCGCCCCATCAGGGCTACCATGTTAAGACTCAGAGCGAAGGAGGGCAGGAACAGGTAGTAGATATTCTCGCCTACCGTGTGGGCCGCCCCGAAAACCGGGAACCACTTGAGGCGCATGGAAAACACCAGCATAAGCACAATAGCGTTAAGGAAAACCGGCGAGGAAACACAGAAAATCATTGCCGCCGAGATAACGCGGTCAATAACCGTGTCTTTCCTTACAGCGCCGATAACGCCCGCCGGTATCGCCAGAATCACCGCTATAATGGCGCTCATCACCACAAGCTGGATCGTGGTAGGGAAGCGCGCCTTCAGAAGATACGCCACAGGCTGCCGGTGCTTAAAACTGTCCCCCAGATTGCCCCGGATTATGTTCCCAAGCCATATCAGGTACTGCTCGGGAAGGCTCCGGTCCAGGTGGTACTGCCTGACAAGGGAGGCCCGGGTCTCATCGCTGATCCGCTTCCCGCTGGTAATGGAGGTAATAGGATCGGCGGGCGCAAGCCGGATCAGGAAAAAAACAGCCGCCGAAACAACAAGCAGTATAGGGACAAGCGACACCGCCCGTTTCAGCAGGTACCGGATAAAAAAGGGCATCAGTCCGCCTTTCTGACATTCTGCAGCGACAGCGTCCAGAGCAGGCCCGCCGGAGTAGCCCGGATATTCGTATACTTCTTGTTCAGGGCGGCGTGCCCCAGTTCGTAGTTCAGGATAATGTACGGCGTTTCTTCGGCAATAAGGCCCGCCAGCCGCTTCTGGATATCAAAGCGCCTTTCGTGGTCAAGGGCAGCCCGTTGCTCGGCAATAAGCCCGTCCGCCTCGGGATTATCGAAAACCGCGGCGTTGGCGCCGTGTTCCCCGGCCTGGCTTGCCGCGTACATAAACTCCAGGTTGCCGCTAAGGTCCGGATAATCCGCGCCCCATATAGCGATAAGGCCGTCGTAGATCCGCCTGCCGTCGCTGTCCCAATATTCGCCCATCTGGTGCATGAATATTTCCTCAAGCGGCAGCCTCTGTATTTCCGCGTTAATGTTAAAGGGTTTAAGCGCCTCCTGGATATAAAGCCCCATCTGCTGGTAAAGCGAATTGGCCGAGACCATCATGGTAAAGGTAAAACCATTCGGATACGCGGAACGGGCAAGGTACTGCCTCGCCTTGTCCGGGTTGTAGAGCGGTTCCAGCGCGCCGGCGTATTCCCGCCATTTTCCCGCGTCCTCGCCGTAGAGCGCCGGCCCGAAGGGAAGCGCGGCCCCCGGCATCCCGACGCCTTTAATAACAGCCGTAAACAGTTCGGGAATATTCAGGGCATGGGCGACAGCCCGCCGCGCGTTCACATCGTCAAAGGGCGGCTTTTGCGTATTCAGGGCCAGAAAGTCAAGGAAGTAGCTGTCGCAATGGCTCACCGTCAGATTTTGGCCGGCCTCAACCTCGCCTATCATGTCCGCGGGCAGCACCTGGCAGTAATCAATTTCCCCGTTCTGTATCGCCAGTACCCGGGTAGTATCATCCTCGATAACCTTGAAGACCAGCCTGTCGATAATATTCGCGGCAAGTTTTTCCCCGTCCCAGTAGCCGGTATTTTTTACCAGAACAACCTCCTGCCCGTCCGTCCAGCTTTCATAGGCAAAGGGCCCGGTACCCATCATCCCCCCTTCCGGCGTGCCAAAGTTATCGGGGTGTTCCTCGTAGTAACCCTTGCTGAACACCCAGCCCGCGGCCGTGGCCGGGACAAACTTAAACACCGCCGAAGGCTTGCCAAGCCTGATAGTAAGCTGCCAGGGGCCGGTCGCCTCAATACTCTCCACATCCGCGAAAAAATCGGAGAAAAAGGAACCCCCTTCCGGATCGCGCGAGCGGTTAAAGGTAAAAAGCACATCCTCCATAGTCATCCGCGACCCGTCCGAAAAAGTCACATTGTCCCGCACCTCGTACACATAGGTAAGCTCGTCGGGCTGGGACCAGCTTTTGGCGAGCAGGGGCGCCAGCCCCCCCGCCTCGTCGAAGGTTACCAGGCCCTCGGCAATCTGGGCCCCAACCTGGTTCGTAGTCCAGTCCCAGCACAGGCCGGGGTCCAGGCTAAAGATATCGCTGTCCAGGCCCACCGTAAAAACCATGCCCTCCGGCCCCCCGGCAGCGTCGCCGCCCCTCACGCCGCACGCGGCCAGAATACCCAGGGCAAGCCCCAGCACAAGATACACGTTCTTCTTCATAGCGGCCTCCATACCCTCTTTCAAATATTGGCCGGTTTCAAAACCCGGCAGCGCGGACCCGCAGTCCGGAACCTTCTTTTTTTAACATAACCTGAATATTTATGCAAGGTTTATACAGATAGGTTCGGCGGTTTCATATATCAGGGCGGAATTTGGGCGCATCCGGCTGCGCCGGACCGGGCTTTACGCTTGTATCTTTTGCCGCCTTCAGCGTCAAAAGGATACCGCTCCAATCCCTTGCGCGTCTATCCGCCATTGGCGGATAGCAATGGAAACAGCGGCATCCCTGCCGCAGCCCCCGCGGCTAATTTTTTACCGCAAAGTCGAATCGAACCGAAGGTTCGCAGTGAGGAATTAACCACGAACCACACGAAGCGCACGAACTTGGCTCAAAACCTCATTAATACAAGAAATCCAGGTGGAATCAGGGCTATCGACGCAAAAGTTTGTGGTGTTGGCGTGGTTTGTGGTTAAGGTGCCAGGCACTCTTTTTCTGGATAAAAATTTATCCGGAAATTTGGTGCCTGGCACCAGTTTGGAGACCGGCAACACATTGTCAGAGGGGCGCAATTTTCCGCAGAACCCCTCGCCGGGGGGCCGCTGCCCCTTTCGGGCGGGGTAGTTCATTTTCTATCCGTTCTGTGGTAGTATCGATCTCCAATATACCTGCTCTCCTTGAGTATTTATTTTTTTTGACGGGTTTTTCTGTTTTTTCCGTAACTCCTTGCGCCATAAGGAATTAGCCGATTCAGAGTACGGATTCAGGTCAAAAATGGTCCCTGGGCATTGTCTAATCCGGGGGCGTTGCGGGGGTGTCCCCCGCAGAGGGGGTAGGCCGGGACCTTGGCCCGGCCGTAGGGGGAGGCTTCCCCCGGCTGGATAATTACGATTCTCCTGCCTGGGGAAACGGCGGAAATTTTATGGACAAGCGTGATTTGCTGAGGAAGATAAGTACTTTTCCCCTGATTGCGAGGGATATGGCGGAGGACCTCTTAGCCGGGGAGTTTACTTCGGTTTTCCGGGGCCAGGGGATGGAGTTCGACGAGGTGAGGCGCTACGAGGCCGGGGATGATG
>JAIRZS010000018.1 GCA_031267115.1 Treponema sp. | reverse complement strand
GAGGGCAATGCCCAGGAGATGGTAACGCTTAAAGCTAAGGAAGAAAGCGGGATGTGGGGCGCTTCGGTTCGGGACTTCATCATGGCTGCCTAAATGCCCCGAAAAAGAAATTGCACCCTACCCAATTACGGAGCCTTCTCATTCTGTTTTTTCCGTGTTACAATAAGAAACTTTATGAAGGACTACGGAAGGATTATCAATGACCCCGACCGGAGCGCGGCGGAACGGCTGGAGGCTTTAAAGGCCCTGGAAGCGGCGGAAGGTGCCGGAAAGACCGCGAAAACCGGGGAGATCAACAACCACATCCACACTATTTACAGTTTTAGCCCTTATACCCCCGCTATGGCGGCTCTGAAGTCCCGTGATGCGGGGCTTGAAGCCGCCGGTTCGGTGGATCACGACTCCATTGGCGCGGCGGAGGAGATGCTTGCCGCCTGCGGTATTCTGGGAATAGGCGGCTGCGTGGGGTTCGAGGTCCGGGTAAGCTTTAAGGACGGGCCTTTTGGGGGCAAAAAGCTCAACAATCCCGATTCCGAAGGGATCGCCTATATGACTGTTCAGGGTATTCCCCGGCAGTCGATAAAGAAAGCCGCGGAATTCCTCGCGCCGATACGGGCGGAGCGCCTGAAACGGACCAGATCCATGGCGGAAAGCGCCAATATCCTGCTCCGGGAGGCGGGGCTTGGGGAAATTGAATTTAACCGGGACATACGGGGAAAGTCGTGCTACGACGCGGGCGGGGAAATTACCGAACGCCATCTTTTGGCGGCTGTGGCGGAAAAGCTTATCGCGAAGTACGGCGGGGGGCCGGCGCTGGCCGGGGGGCTTAAGGCCGCGTTCGGCGTAGACCCCGGGCCGAAGATCGCCGCGATCCTGGGCGATCCGGATAACCCCCACTGCCTGTTTGATCTTTTAGGGGTGCTGAAGTCCGCCTTATTGCCCCGGATTTTTATCCAGGGCGGGGAAGCCGAATGTATTCCCGCGCGGAAAATGACGAAATTCGCCCTTTCTATCGGGGCGGTTCCGGCCTACGCGTATCTGGGGGATGTGGGGGAGTCCCCTACCGGGGATAAAAAAGCGGAAAAATTCGAAGATGACTTTCTGGACCCTCTTTTTGACGAACTAAAGGCCGCCGGTTACCGGGCAATTACCTATATGCCCCCCAGAAATACCGACGAGCAGCTGCGCCGGGTCAGGCAGCTCTGCCGCGAGCGCGGTTTTATGGAAATATCGGGGGTGGATATAAACAGTTCCCGCCAGTCTTTTAACTGCCCCAGGGTACTGGAACCCGCTTTCCGGCATCTTATAGGTACAACCTGGGCGCTTATCGCCCATGAGAGGCTCGCTTCGGCGGACCCCCGTCTCGCGCTCTTTTCGCCGGAAAACCCCCTTTCGGCGGAGCCTTTGGAGAGGCGGCTTGAAATTTACGCGGAAAAAGGGAAAAAACTTGATCCGTATAGAAGCGATGAATCGGCTTTTATTATAGCAAGGGAAATTTTAGAGAGGGTTTAGGTTATGCCGGATGGTAAAAAAGTTTGGAATGAGGAAGACGGAATTGTATTCGGGGTGCTGATCAGGGGCCTTTATCTTGATATTTCAGGGTATCCCTGGGTGGCGGTCCCGGATGCCGGGGAAGGCGGGGCGCCCCAGCGGGCTTTGGCGGTGGATATTGACTCTGTCCTTGCGGACGGCGCGCTTGACGAGGAGGCCGCCGCGAAACTGCTCCGGGAAGCGTTTGACGCCTGGGAATTTGACAAGGCCCCTGCGGGCCTGGACGCTATAATGCAAAGCGACCGCCTGGTTATTGCCCCCGCCTGCGTGGCGATCAAGAACCAGGAGGCCCTTGCCGGCCTTTACTGGGTAGGCAGGAACCTGGAATCCGCCCGGCGCCGGCTTGAAAAGAGGGACGATTCCCTGCTGGAGATAGCCCCTGCCAGGCCCGTCCCGGTGGTGAACGCGGCGGAACGGGCCGATGTGGTGCGGGACAAAATCGCCCTTGTTACCGGCGGCGCCCAGGGTATAGGGGAAGAGATTGTACGCAGCCTGGCCGCCTCCGGGGCGCTGGTATTTATCGCCGATCTCAACCTCGAAGGCGCCTCGAAGCTGGCGGACGCCGTGAACGCCGCGGAAAACCGAATCGCCGCCCTGCCCGCGGCGGTCAATGTGTCCGACGAGGCGTCGGTAGCCGCC
Organism: Treponema sp.; assembly: GCA_031267115.1. Lineage (GTDB taxonomy): Bacteria > Spirochaetota > Spirochaetia > Treponematales > Breznakiellaceae > JAIRRR01. The sequence continues at coordinate 994 of JAIRZS010000018.1, read as the reverse complement.
CTGTTCCGGACCATAGCCCTGACTGCCGGCGGCCTTGATCTCTGTATAAGCAACGCGGGGGTGCTTAAGGCCGGAAGCGTGCTGGAACAGCCTTTAAAAGACTTCCAGTTTACCACGGACGTGAACTATACCGGCTTTTTCCTTGCCGCCAAATACGCGGGGCTCCTTATGCGCCGCCAGTTCCGCACTGCGCCGGGATGGAAGGCCGATATTATCCAGATCAACTCCAAATCCGGGCTTGAAGGTTCCAAAAAGAACGGCGCCTACGCGGGGGGCAAATTCGGCGGCATAGGGCTGGTGGAGAGCTTCGCCCTGGAACTGGTGGACTACAATATCAAGGTAAACGCGATCTGTCCGGGGAATTTCCTGGACGGCCCCCTCTGGTCCGATCCCAAGAGGGGCCTCTTTGTCCAGTACCTTGAAGCGGGCAAGGTTCCGGGCGCTAAATCGGTGGAAGATGTCCGCGCCTTTTACGAGGCCAAGGTTCCCATGAGGCGCGGATGTACCGGCGCCGATCTGAGCCGGGCCATTTACTATATCGTGGAACAGGAGTACGAAACAGGCCAGGCTGTCCCGGTGACGGGCGGCCAGACCATGCTCCATTAGCAGCCTGTTGCACTTGTGGATTTTTTGCATATTCATGCAAAAAATCCCGATTATCCGGCGTGCGCGAACCTTTGGTTCGATCGGAGTTTGTAAGGTATAAAAATTCACTTTCGTGAATTTTATACGGTTTTATGCGCGAAGCGCAACAAACTCCTAGCGGCTTCTAACCGAGCATCTCCTCCGCTTCTTCCGGGGGCAGCAGGCGGTAGACCGGGCGGGGGCCGCCGTCAAAGTTTACTTCGAAATACTCTTCCCCGTAAAATGAAAGTTTGGAATTGGTGCCGGGGTTACATTCCAGGTACGCGATTTTACCGAAATCCAGATTCTTCGCCCTGCATATCTGTTCCGCCAGGGAACGGCCCGCGGAGGCGACGGAAGTGCCGGGATT
>JAIRZS010000104.1 GCA_031267115.1 Treponema sp. | reverse complement strand
CCATGCCGTATCATGGCTTTTCTCCTGAGATTTATGAGGGCTCTTTTCTACTGGTTTTTAAGTAAATGGCTCATTTCTACTGAACGAAGGGGGGCGCATTTTCCCTGATTTTTAACAGCCGGTTAGGCAGGATAAACGCGGGTTTTTTATTTTGGGCGCATCCGCGGGCCGTCCTGCCCTGCGGGCAGGACGGCCCGCGGACCGGGCTTTACGCTTGTATCTTTTTTGCCCTTGGCAAAAAAGGATACCGCTCCAATCCCTTGCGCGTTCCAAAATCCGGCATCCTGCCGGATTTTGGAATCGGAGTTTACCTGCGGTAAACTCCATGCTATCCGCCATTGGCGGATAGCATGGAAACAGCGCCATCCATGGCGCGCATCCATGCCGTTTTACAGCTTTGAGTTTTTGCGGGGCAAAAACTCATGAATCACCACAGCCGGCATCCTGCCGGCCTGCCTGCAGTCGAAGAAGTAGTGCCAGGCACCTTTTTTCTGGATAAAAATTTATCCAGAAATTTGGCGCATGGCATAGCATCATTAAGCCCCGAATATTCCGGTAATGACGCATTCAGCCGCCGGCGCGGGATTGGGCTGGACAGCCGCTCCGTACTTTCCCCGCGGGCCTTTTTCGGCTAGAATTATCGTATGAGTGAAGGCGAGGCGGCGGGGGCGGCGGATCTGATCGCCCGGGCAAGGGCGGAACTGGGCAGGCGTGTTGTAGGGCAGGCGGAGATGATCGACGGCCTGCTTTTGGCCCTTATCGCCGGGGGGCATATCCTGCTTGAGGGGGTGCCGGGGCTTGCGAAGACTCTGGCGGTAAAGGCGCTGGCGGAAATTACGGCCCTTGAGTTTAAGCGTATCCAGTTTACCCCGGATCTGCTCCCGGCGGATATTACGGGGACCCTGGTCTGGGATCAGGGGACGGGGAAATTTTCGGTCAGGCGGGGGCCGGTGTTCGCGAATGTGATTCTGGCCGACGAGATTAACCGGGCGCCGGCCAAAGTGCAGTCGGCGCTGCTTGAGGCGATGGAGGAGGGGCAGGTTACTATCGGCGAGGGGACTTACCCGCTGCCCGATCCTTTCCTGGTGCTTGCGACGGAGAACCCTATTGAACATGAGGGGACTTACGCCCTGCCCGAAGCGCAGCTTGACCGTTTCCTTGTAAAGCTCCTGGTGCGCTACCCCTCCCCGGACGAGGAGATCCGCATCGTGGAATCCAACGCGGGGCTGCCGGCGGGGAAAAGCCGCGCGTACCGCGCGGGGCCGGCCCTTTCCCCTGTCCTGGGGGGCGGCGCGTTGGCGCGGCTGCGGGCGGCGTCGGAAATGGTGCGCGTTGATCCCCGGATTACCTCCTACCTTGTGTCGCTGATTGCCGCGACCAGGCCCGCGGCGTCTTCGAGGGCGGGCGGCGGGGCGGCGGGCACGGTAAATCCCGCGCCGGGGCACGGGGCCGCGTCCGGGATTTACCGCTATATCGCCTTTGGGGCGTCGCCCAGGGCCTCTATCGCGCTTTACCGCTGCGCCCGGATCAGCGCCCTGTTCGGGGGCCACGATTACGTGACGCCCTCCGACGTGAAAAGCGCGGCTTTCCCGGTACTGCGCCACCGGATCGTGATGTCTTACGAGGCGGACGCGGACGGGCTGGACGCGGACGCGGTAATAGGCCGCATCCTCTCCCTGGTCCCGGTTCCCTGATGCTAAACTTGACCCGCAATGCTGAATTGGCCCGCGCTGCTGCTGTTGACAGAATTCTCCGTAAAATCTTATAATTGGACATTCCCCAAAGTCCTGCTGGCTTTGGGAAAGCTTCAATTGGCATACTTTGCACGCGGGAACGCGCGGTATCCCGGTTGATCGGATAAATCCTGCAAATTCGGGGAGGAAAATAATGAAAATCAGGCATATTTTTCTGTGCGCGGGTTTTACGGCAGTAGTTTTGCTTGCCTGCAGTAAATCAGGTTCATCGGATGTCGCACAGGATGTTCCGCAGGCTGCTTCCTCCGCGCCGGCTGAGGCTGTTGAGATCGTTTTGTCCCAGGGCGTAGCGCTCAGGGTCAATTCCAGTTTCTGTGTGGCGGAAAAAAACGATACCGGGGCGGTCACCGGCGTCAGGTGGAACGATACGCTTGTTCTGGGCGAAAGGGTGGCTGTTCTCGGCGATTCGGCAAAATACGTCTATGCCGGGGACAAGGCGGAATACGATTTTACCCCTGTCAGGCGGGACGACGGCAGGGAGGGATTCCTGTTCAGCTCCCAGCTTGCCCCGGCAGGGGACCTTGCCGTGGTGATTGACGAGCGGGCGGTGCTTTACAAGGGGCCGCGCAACACCGATGCCCTGAATACCATACTGCCGGTAAAAACCGTGCTTGTTACGTTTCCTGAAACGGAGCGGGACGGCTTTGTGCAGTTCCAGGCCTATGATGCGGAACGCCAGCGCTATTACCGGGACAATTTTATCAAAACACAGTCGCTTTCTTTCGGCAATGGCGATGTGCAGTCTGTGATACTTCTTCATACCGCCAATGTGCTGGGTCCGAATGAGGTTATACGCAGAGAGGCCCTTCTTGAGGCGGCCTATAACGACTATCCCGAATCGGTTTATGCCGCAGAGATACGGATGCTTCTATCCGGTAAAGATGTAGAGCCTATTTCCCTGGGGTCCCTTTGGATCAACGATTATGATGTCAATGTGTGGGATAACCCCGACGAGAAAGGCGGCAAAGTTATCGGCCAGCTTCCCCGGGATACAGAGGTAGAGGTTTTTGAAGCAACCGCCGAAAGTTATACTGTTGAGGGGCTGACCGACAGGTGGTACCACGTCAATTCCCCGGTGGACGGCTGGATATTCGGAGCCTTTCTCAGGCAGTAGGTACGGGAAACTACTCAGCCGCGGGTTTGCTGCCGCGGAGTTTTTGGGTTCCGGCGGAGGGCGCTATGGCTTTTGCTCCGCGCTCTGCGGGGTTAGGGCGGCTTCCAGCTGCTGTTTGGGGCTGCCTTTGGCTTTGAGGGCCTTTGCCGCCGCGATGAAGGCGCGGAGGTCCCGGCCCGATTTTGCGTAGAGGTCTTCGTAAAAAGAGGATTCCCCGTAGTAGAGGCGGTAAAGTTCCAGATACGCGTTGTTTAGCTTTAGCTTTGAAAAGCCCCGGTAATTGTCCCGCCGGAAGCGGTTTTCGTACTCCGCATCAAAACGTTCCTGGAACGCGGCGATGATCGCCTCTTTGCGCTCAAGTTTTTCTTCCCTCGGCGCGGCCCCCCGGTAAAGGGCGTCAAGCTCCGCAATCAGCTCCCTGATAAAATCCAGGAACGCCGCGCTGTCCGCCTCGTTGTCGGCCATAACACGGTATTCTTCGGATCCCTCCCCGAAGCGGCTTATTATGTAGAGCCGCGCCCCTTCCCTGCCCACAAATTCGGCAAGTTCCTCGTTAAACTGGGATTGCCCTTTAAGATAAACTGTGGCGTGGAGCAGTTCGTGGATCAGAAGCTCGGCTATGCGGTGGGCGGGGTAATCCCTCATATAGGAATAGAGAGGGTCCCTGAACCAGCCTAGGGTACTGAAGGCGTCTACCCCGCGGACCCATACGTCAAGGCCCTTTTTGGCGAGCTTCTCCGCCTCTTTCCGGGCGTCGGCGGGATCGAAGAAACCTTTATAAGGCACCTGGCCTACAACCGGGAACCACCATTCATGGCGGGTAAAGGAATCTTTCGCGGCCGCCGAAACGACCGCCGCGAGGTAGTCGCGGTAGATTTGCACGTAGCGGGTGTAGTTCTTTGTTTCCCTTAAGCCTAATTCGCCGGTGGCGAAGGCGCGTATGTCCCGGACCCGCCCGGCGAAGGCCCGGTTTTGCTCCGCGTCTTCCGCCGGGCCGAAGCCGCCGGGCGATTCGAGGGTTTCGAGCGGCACGGCGCGCCTGAGGTAGCCCAGCATGGCGGTCCCCTGCTTTAAGGTGTAGCAGCCGGAAAAAAGCGCCATTCCCCCCAGGACAAGGGCGAGCGACAGGGCCAGCGGGATGAGGGGGCCGAACCCGCCCGGAATAATTTTCATGGTCCAAGTATAACACATCCGGGCCGGCAATTCCCGGCCTGCCCGGCGGAAAAATTCAAGGTATTTCGCATGACGTTCCGGG
>JAIRZS010000004.1 GCA_031267115.1 Treponema sp. | reverse complement strand
CGCTTTCCAATGAACTACCTCGCCCTGAAGGGCGAGGTATCAGATTTTTCTTCGAAAAATCTGTCGTTGGATAGGAAATTATCAATACTGCGCGGTTTCATACCCCGCAATTTATGCGGTGGTAAAAAATTCGCCCTAAAGTGCGGGGTATTACACCCGCACTTTCCAATAAACCCGCACCTGTTTGTACAGGCCTTCGCCCTCGCTTTTTGTTTCAACATCGGCGATGTCGTTCAGCGTCGTGTGGATGAGGCGGCGGTCAAAAGGGTTCATGGGTTCCAGCAGCACGGAACTCCGGCTTTCCCGTACCCGGTCGGCCACGGTATAGGCCAGGCGCACCAGGGATTCTTCCCGGCGTATACGGTAGTTTTCGCTGTCAAGGATAACCCGCATGTCTTCACGGCCAAGGCGCCCGGCGTAGATGTTCGCCAGAAGCTGGAGGGCGTCCAGGTTTTTGCCCTTCTTTCCGATAAGGATAGAAGAACTGTCGGATTCGATTTTGATTCCGATCTTCCGGTCCTCACGGAAGAGTATGGAAACTTCCGCTTCATACCCCATGCGGCTGATCAGCCCCGCCATAAAATCGATCATCTTTTGTTCAAATTCGTTCTTCGCCTCCGGGTCCCCGTAGACAGGCTTGCCGGCGGGCCTTTGTTCCCGCCTCCGGGATTCGCCATCGTCCTCGTCTTCCTCCGCCCCGGCGCTTCTGACCGGCTTGTCCGTATGGACCCTGATTTTGACAAAACCTTTCTTGAATAGGCCGGAGCGCTGGGTCTCGAGAATCTCTACATCAAATCCGTCTTTTTCAAGCCCAAGCTCTTCCGCCGCCCGATCAATTGCCTCTTTTTCGGTACGGCCTTCAAATTCGTATATCATAACTCGCTCCTTGCGATTAGAATTTCTGTTAGGCGTCCGCACAGCCGGCTTAGCCGTGCGGACGGCGCGGGTTTACTTTCGCCTTTTCCTGGCCTTGGGCGGTATAATTACCGGCGCAGGCTTTTCGGCGGTCTCTATAGCGGCCCGTTTTTGTTTTAAAAATTTATTGATTATGAGCTGCTGTATCAGAGACAGAAAATTGGTCATGATCCAGTAAACAGTCAGCCCCGAAGGCACATTGTAAAGGATAAAGAAAAACATAACCGGCATTATGTATAGCATCATCTTCATCTGGGAATTGGCCTGCTGATCCGGAGTCTGGGTAATCTTGCCGGTTAAAAGCTGGGAGCCTACATAGATAAAGGGGAGAAGCCGGATATCGCTCCAGCCAAGTATGGGAATGCGGTGGGGGGCAAAGCTGAACACCGATTCAGGGACCGAAAGGTCGGGAATCCAGCCGGGTATAAACATGGCGCCCCGCAGATCAAAGTGGTTGTTAAAGAGGTTGTACATGGCGATGAAGATCGGGAACTGGATCAGCAGGGGGAGGCAGCCGGACATGGGGTTGGTGCCTTCCTGTTTGTACAATTCCGCCATCTTCGTGTTCATCTGCTGGGGGTTGTCCTTGTACTTTTCCTGGAGTTCCTTGATCTTCGGCGCAAGCGTCTGCATGCGCAGCGTCGATTCCGAACTCTTTTTGGTAAGCGGGAAAAGCAGTATTTTTACCAGCAGGGTAAGCAGTATGATCGCTATGCCGTAGTTGGGGATAAGCCGGTAGAAAAGGGCGAGGAACCACTTGAGGCCGGTTTCCACCGGCGTAAGTATGCCGCTGGAGCTTGCGGCCCTGGAAAGGTCCATCTCCCGCAGGTTAAAGCTGTTTATTCCCGTGTCGTAAATGCCAAGGTTCTTCTGGCTTTTGGGCCCCATGTAGAAACGGTAAGTATCGGTTGTCTGCGAGGCGGTAAGCGCGGGCCGGCTCATGTAGAAACGGGAAGCGCTGGGCAACCCCGGCTCGGGACGGGTGGAAAAAGCTATCTCGTACTGGGTGGCGTCGGGAATGGCGATAAAGGTAAAGTACTTCCCCGCGATGGCCGCCCAGGAAACGCGGGAAGTAATGATAGTGGGAGTGTTGCTGTCCTTTATCTTTTCTTCCTTGCGCTTTTCATTGGCGTAGGTGATGTAGTGCCGGTAATCGTAACGGCCGTCCAGTTTTTCAAACCGGGGGCCTATTTGCGGGCCGAATGCCAGGGTATAGGCTGCGCCGTTCATGTTGAGGGACGGGATCGAATAGCCGCCGTCCAGGGACACCGCAAGCTCGAACATGTACTCGTCGGGTTTAAAGGTATAACGCTTTCTAAGGCGGAATCTGTTCCCCGCGCCGTCGACAAAGTCGTCGCGGTAGAATTCGACCGCGTAATCCGAGATACGGTTCACGTAAAAGAGGGAATCCACCGGCCTGGCGTTCAGGTTTCCGAAGGCTACGCTGAATGCATGGGGGGGCGCGGCCCCGCCTGAATCTTCGGGCAGGGGGGAGAGTACCATCTCCACATAGTCACCCGATTCCTGGTGTTCCTTGAGCTTGAAAGAAACCACGTCGCCGCCCGCATTGGTCAGATCCACCCTTACAAGGGGCGTGTCGATGATCACATGCTCTTCCTGCCGCGGCCCCGCGTCCATGGCGCCGGCGGTATCCTGCCCCGGCAGATTCTGGGGGAGGGCCTGCGGCGCCGGCCCTGTTACGGGGGCTGCGGAGGGGGCCTCGACGGCCTGCGGGGAGGCGGGAGTCTGCCCGGCAGGGAAAAATTTCGCCTGGATAAAGGTATACGCCGTAATGACCACGACGGAAAGAACCACGGCTATTATCGTATTTTTTTCCATAAATATCCCTTGGGGAATACCGGCGCAACTGGCAGCCGCCGGGGTTCCCGGAAAGACAAATCTTTAAGCCGGTTCCAAAACCCGGAAAGGTTCGGAACTGCGCCATTGCTGAATTCAAGGCACCGGATCGTAACCGCCCGGACACAGGGGATGGCAGCGTAAAACCCGTTTTATAGCCAGGAAAGCCCCCCGGAAAACACCGTATTTCCGGATTGCTTCGTAGGCATAGGCGGAACAGGTTGGATAATACCGGCAGCTGGCCCCCAGGTGGGGCGATATTACCCGCTGGTAAAACCTGATGAGAAAAAACGCCAAATGTTTCACCGGTTTTTTCCCCGTAGCAAGGCGGCTTTCCGAAACAGAATTTCGAGCTGCTCCATCCGTTTGGCGAAAAAATCCCCTCCCGGATAGAGAAGTAATACCAAATCGAATCCCGGCTCAAGCGAATCGCGGATCAGCCGGTAAACTTCCCGGCTCAGGCGTCTGGCCCGGTTCCGCTCAACCGCGTTACCGAATTTACGCGCAAAAGTAAAGGCTATCCGGTTGTGGGGCTGTTCATTCTGTACCACAAACAATTTCGCGCCGGGACAGGATACAACCCGCCCCTGCCTGAAAGCCCTCCGTATATCCTCCCCTTTTTTTAAATGCTCTTTCCGCCTAAAGCGGAGATCCTTTCCCGTCTGGTTAATAGGGCTTTTTCTCGTCGGAAACGGTCAGCTTGGTCCGGCCTTTGGCGCGGCGGCGTTTTAAAATCAGCCTGCCCCCCCGGGTCTTCATCCGGGCGCGGAAACCGAATTTCCGGTTGCGTTTTACCTTGCTGGGTTGGTAAGTCCTTTTCATGAGTAGCGCTCCTTGGCCGCCTTGCGGCGTATCTTCTATATATTAGGTTCATGAATTCAATATAACGAAGGTAAAGTATAGGGGAAAACGGGACCTTGGTCAACGGGATCGCGCCGCGCAAGGGATAGAAGCGGTATCCTTTTTTGCCGGAGGCAAAAAAGATACAAGCGGATAGCCCGGTCCCCGCCCGAGGCGGGGATGCGCCCAGATTCCGGGTCAAAGTATGAAATTACAGGGGCTGACGGTGTTTTTTGCCGTTGTTTGCGCTTAAAATTATAGCATGACCGGCGGTTCCATTAAAGAGCGGGCGTCCCTTATCCAGGCGGCGTCGATTACGGCTATTCTGGGGAATTTCGCGCTTGCGGCGCTTAAGATAAGCGTGGGCCTGCGCGCGCAGAGTCTCGCCGTGGTGGGCGACGGCATTGATTCGGGCGTCGATGTGCTTATCGCGATTATGTCCCTGGTTGTGGCCCGGGTGATTTCCCGGCCCGCGGACGCCGGGCACCCCTGGGGCCACGGACGGGCGGAGACTGTAGCTACCGCCCTGCTGTCCCTGACCCTGTTTTTTGCCGGGGGCCAGCTTATCCTCAGTTCGGCGCAGAATCTGCTGTTCGGCAAGGTTATGGAGATACCCGGCGCCCCGGCGTTAATTGTGACGGCTGTCTCGATAGCGGGGAAGCTGCTTCTGGCCTGGAGCCAGTACCTGTTCGGCAGGAAGACCGGCTCCGCCATGCTCCGCGCGAACGCCAAAAATATGGCCGGGGACGTGCTTATTTCCGTGGCGGTACTGCTGGGCCTCTTCCTGTCGCGGCTGTTCAACAGGGGGGTGATCGATTCGGCGGTGGCAATTCTGGTGGGCTTCTGGGTGATCAAACAGGCTGTGGGAATTTTCCTGGAAGCCAATACCGAATTGATGGACGGGAGCAGCATCGACTCCTACAGGGCTGTGTTTGAAGCGGTCCGTTCGGTGAAAAAGGCGGGGAATCCGCACCGCACCCGGATGCGGCGCATTGCCGGGCTTTGGGACATTGACATCGATATCGAGGTGAACCCGGATATCACGGTACGCGAGGCGCATGCTATCGCGACAGAGGTGGAGTTTGCCATAAAAAACCGGGTGGAAGAGGTCTACGATATCATGGTCCACGTCGAGCCTGTGGGCGACAGCGGGAAGCACGAGGGCTTCGGCCTGAGGGAAGAAAACGCGAAAGAATGAGCCTCCGCGCGGCAAGCGGGTTTGCGGGGCCTCATCCGGTAAATATCGACTGCTTTATCCAGCGCAAAAGGCCGATCTTTCCCAGGGGTATCCTCATCTCTTCCTCCTGCTTTTCCTTGCTCTGCCCGCCGCCGCGCGTGAGCGGGCGCAGCACCAGGACCGTTTCCCCTCCGGATTTTTCCAGCGCCTGGGGGGTTCCCATAATCCGCTTTTCCCCGCCTTCCAGGGAAGGAAGCAGGACCTCTACCAGGGACCCGCTGGCGATGGCCTGTTTGGCGACTATGGTTTTCCCCACATAATCCAGATTCCGCGCCTCAAGTTTTTCGTGCCGCGCCAGGCCGCCGGTAAGCTGGGACTCGCTTACAATCTGCCGCCTTTCAATACGGGCCGCAAGCTCGTCCTGGTCCGGCTTGGGCAGCCCGCTTTTCCGCAGGGCTTCGCGGAGTTTTTCCTTCCGCTCTTCCGCGGCCTTTTCCCGCTCCTCCCGCAATCCGGGAGGGCCGGCGGGGCAGGGCGCGGCAGGATCGCCCGCGCCTGAACCGGGGAAGACAAAGCTGCCGGTAGACGGGTAAGCCGAATAGGTCATCGCGGAATAACCTTTTTCTTCGGGCAGGGCGGGCGGCGGCTGGGCTATAATGTCCACGCCGGCTTTTTGCAGAATACGGGCGGCCTCGTCCTTGCCGGAAACGGCCAGGAGGTAGACCCCCGGGGCCAGTGTCCGGGAGATAAGCGGCGACAGGGGCCCGGTTTCGGCAAGGTAGCGCCTGTCCTCCGACAGCATCAGCACCGTACCCTGGAACAGCGATACCGCCGAGTAGCGGTTTTCCCAGTCTTTTAGCGTCCAGGCCAGATTCTGATCCGGCGCGCTCAACGAAAGCCGCTCCAGAGTCCCGATCATGTCTTCCGCCCTAAGCCCCCGGTCAAAACCCCGGACCGCTGAATCGCGGGTAATCTCGAAACGTACCGTGGCGCCTGTTTCCCGGCAGTCGCAGAAAGAAGCCAGGGTTGCCGCGCCGGGAAAATCGATCTCAGGGTACAGGATGCAGGAAAAGGGCGTATCCATGGCAATCGCCGGCTGTTCCGGGGGCAGCCGCGCCCCATCCGGGCTTTCGGGCGCGGGCGCTTGCAGCGCGCTCTGAAAAAGCGCCGCGCCCGGCCCCTTGTCCGGCCCGTCCGGCCCCTCGCCGGGCAGCTTCTCCGGGGTGTAGACAGCCTCGCCGGATTCTTCCCCGGCGGCCCGGAGCAGGCCCGCGGTTTCAAGGACTGCGAGAAAACGCCTGGTTTCCCCGGCGGCAAAATCGGGCGCGGGCGGCAGGCCTTCGTTCCGGAAAAGCGCGCCGCCGTTCCGTTCCTGGATTTCCGCAAAACGGAGCAATGTCCGCCGGGGATAAAGCCGCCCCTGCTCAAAGGTCGATATAAAACGGTGGATAAAGCGGGCAAGGTTGCGGATATACCCCCGGCGGAAGTACCAGGTATCGGCCTCGGTATTCTGGGGGGCCGTGTAAATTCCCGCGGCAAGGTATTCCAGGCGTTCCCTGAAACCCAGCCTCCCGAAAGAGGCCAGCCTTTTTTTGTCGGGCGCCAGGCCTGCCCCGTCGGTTTCAAGAAGCCCGATACAGCGCAGCCCCTCGACAACGGGCCAAATATCCAGGTTCGGGAAGATCTGCCTGCCGTCGTCAACAATCTTTTTCCGTATGCCCCCGTCTGTTTTGAAAAATTCCTTCTGGGCTTCCCCCTGGGCCGTAACAAAAGAGATGATCGCGGCAAAGATCCTGTCGTCAAGCGGCTGCGGCCCCGCTGTTTGCCGCTCCTCCCCGCCGCCGGGAAACGACGGAAACAAAACGGATCTGTCCGCTATGAAAGGGGCAAGCACCGGCTCCAGAAGCGGGTTAAGGCTGATGCGGTAATTCCCTTCCTCGCGGAGGCGGTACAGGATAAGCCTTTCTTCCAGATTGAGGAGCAGGCTGTGGAATTCCGCGCAGGAATATTCCCCGGCGAAAAAAATCTCAAGCGCCGCCGGGGCAGGCTCGCCGAGCATCGCGACGGCGGCTATGATCCGGTGATCGTCGTTGTTGATATACGCGGCAATAGTGTCCTGAATCTCCTTCCGCAGCAGGAACGCCGCCAGCTTTTCCATAAGCTGGTGTTTGTTGAACGGGGTTTTGATATTTCCGAAAACGCTTCTCAGAAGATCAAAACAGGCGGTATCCGGCAGGGTAAGGATGCAGGCCTTCCATTCGTCCTGGGGCCTGAAGCGCCAGGAGGGCGGGCTGTTTTTATTCATGCGGCCCCCTCAGTTCTTCCCCGGTCCAGTGCTGGATCGTATACTTGTAACCCTGCTCGGCAAGAAATTTCTGTCTGTTTGCCGCAAAATCCTCCTCCACCGTAAAACGGGACACCAGCGTGTAAAACCAGGAATTCCGTCCCGGGCCGCCGCCCGCCGCGGGTTTGGGCCGCAGAATCCGCCCCAGCCGCTGGGCCTCCTCCTGCCGCGAGCCAAAGGATCCCGACACCTGGATAGCCATTGAGGCGTCCGGCAGATCGATGGCGAAATTGGCAACCTTGGAAACCACGATTACCGGGAGCTTCCCCCGCCTGAACTCGCTGTAGATACGCTCGCGCTCGGCATTGGGGGTCCTCCCGGTGATAAGCGGCGCCCTGAGAAGCTGCGCGATAGACTCAAGCTGGCTGATATACTGGCCAATAACCAGTATATAATCCTCGCGGTGGTTCTCCACAAGCTGCGCGACTACCGTTTTCTTCAGGGGATTCTCGCTTGCGACGCGGTACTTTTCCCGGGGGGAGGCCACCGCGTAAAGCGCCTTAAGCTCTTCCGGCAGATCGAGCCGGATCTCCGTACAGAAAGCGCAGGCAATCCAGCCCTTGCCCTCAAGATCTTTCCAGGGAATATCGTAACGCTTTGGCCCCACCAGGCTGAACACCGCGTCTTCCGCGCCGTCTTCCCGCACCAGGGTCGCCGTCAGTCCCAGCCGCCGTACCGCCTGTAATTCCGCCGCGACCCTGAATACCGGCGCGGGCAGCAGATGGACCTCGTCATAGATGATAAGGCCCCAGGGCCTTTCCCGGAAAAGCCTGAAATGGGGAAAAGGGCCGTCCTTCACCGGCCTCCAGGTAAGTATCTGGTAGGTAGCCACCGTAACCGGGGCTACAGACTTGGAATCCCCCGAATATTCGGCGATCTGGTCTTTGGCAAGTAGGGTTTTGTCCAGAAGCTCGTCCATCCACTGATGCACCGCCGCCACATTCGTCGTAAGGATCAGGGTGTTGGTTTTGAGAAGGGCCATAAAGGCCATTCCCACAATAGTTTTCCCGGACCCGCAGGGAAGCACGATCACCCCGTAGCCGGTACCCGGCCCCCCGTCCCCGGCGGCGGAAGCGGCTGCCTCCTTCTGATAGTCCCTCAGGACAAATTCTTTTCCCGACGCGCACTGTTCCCGCAGGCGTATGTCAAGCGGCTCCCCGTTTGCCAGGGGCGCCTCGTCTTTGATCGGCCAGCCCAGCCTGATAAGCTCCCGTTTCACGGAACCCCTATCGGTAAGCTTCAGACTAAAGCCCGAATCCGTTTTTTCCAGGTATTTGTCCAGCGCCCTGGAAGCAGCGACTTCCGCCCTGACAGCCTTGCTGTCAACGACAAGGGCCAGCTTTTCCTCGTCCCCGCCAGGCTCCCCGGCGATCATCCGGACCTTTCCGTAGCGGGCCATAGTATCCCCGAAGCCCTCAAGAACGCCAGAAGGAATAGGGTAGCGCGTATACGCCTCCAGGGCCCTGATCACCTCGCGGGGGGTAAAACCCGCGCCGGCCGCGTTCCACAGGGAAAGCGGCGTAATCCTGAAAGTATGGATATGCTCCGGGGACTTTTCCAGTTCCGCGAAAGGCATAATGGCGATCCGGGCAGCCTCGGCAAGCGGAGCGTGTACATCAAGAAGCAAAGTTCGGTCACTCTGGACAATCAGAGGGTTTGCGGGGTCCAACGCCATAATCCTATAATTATAGAGGAAACGGCCATTGAATATAAGTAGGCGCAATGCCGCTTGTCGCTGTACTGCCCCCTGCCGGGCCGTATGTATAGAATACCGCCCTGAAATCCTTGACTTTTCGCCGGGGGGGACTTAGACTATAGTTATGAATTTGAAGATGGTTCTTACTAAGGAAACTATAAATTTACATTTAAAGGGCGTTAATAAACAGGAAATCATAAACGAGCTCCTTGATATCCTGGTTGCGGCAAAAAAAATTCAGGACCGCCAGGCCGCTTACGCGGCGGTTATGGAACGGGAGCTGAAGATGTCTACCGGGATGAAGCATGGAATCGCGATTCCCCACGGCAAGAGCGCGACTATTAGCGATCTGGTCGCCTGTATCGGCATTTCCGACGCCCCTGTTGATTTTGATTCTCTGGATAATGAAGCCTGCCGGATATTTATTATGACCCTTTCTCCGATGGAAAAAACCGGCCCTCACCTGCAATTCCTCGCGGAAATCAGCCTGCTTTTTAAAAGCTCGGAAAAAAGAGCCGAAATTCTCAAAGCCACGACCAGCGAAGATATTCTTAAGATTCTCGCCGAATAGCCGGGCCGGCAGCGGATCCGCGTCCCACAGCTGCCTGATTCTTAATTCGGGAATGCGCAAGGGATTGGAGGGGTTTAGCCACGGCGCGGAGCGCCGGGGCCGGAGCGGGCCGCTATGGCGGACACGCGCAGCCCCGCAAAGCCCGGTCCGCGCGCCGAAGGCGCGCGGATGCGCCCAAAACCAAAAGATGAAGATAAAAATTTCTATTTGGGGCCGGTACGGGTCTGGACTGCCGGTTATTTTCCCTTGTCCCTTACTTTTTCCTTTTCCTTGGTGATTTTCGCATCGAGCTTGTCCATCATCTTGTCAATAGCGGGGTTAAGGTCAAAGTCGTGCTCTTTTACATGAATTGAGACGCCCCAGCGGAAATTTACCGTAGCTTCCGCGGAAAAGTCTTTGTCTTTGGTCAGGGTAAACAAAAGATCGATGATCATGTTTTCCGCGTTGTGTATTCTGGTGATTTTACGGTCCAGATACGCGCGCGCGTCTTCTTGCAGGGCAAAATGTACAGCTTTGACATCAATGTTCATAGGTACCTCCAGAGCTATTTATATCTATTATGTGATGAACCTAAGTCCAGTTCATTCCGGTATTTGGAAACGGTTCGGCGGGCGAGGGATATGCCGCGCCGGGCGAGGGATTCGGCGATCTCCTGATCGGACAGGCGCCGGTTTTCCGCCGTGATTAGTTCCCGGATGATCTCCTTGACGCCTTCTTTGGAATAGCGGGAACCGGCGGAACCCATGCCGCTGATCGAATTGGTAAAAAAATGGCGCAGCTCGAAGATGCCCCATTCGGTCTGCATGTACTTGCCGTTGGCGGTGCGGGACACGGTGGCCTCGTGGAGGCCCAATTCCTGCGCGATATCCCTCAGCGTGAGGGGCGCGAGGTATTTCGGGCCTTTTACGAAGAATTCCCGCTGGAATTCTACAATGGCCCTTGAAACCCGGAGCAGGGTATGGTTCCGCTGGTTAATCGAATGGATGAACCAGCGCGCTTCCCTGATGTTTTCCCGGGCAAAGTCCCGGACCTGCTTTATTTCGGCGCGGGAGCCGATCCCCGCCCCTGTTCCGGGACCGGCGGCGGGAGCGGCCCCGGGGGTTTTTTTCTGTTCGGCGATTTTCATAAAAAAAGGGCTGATTCCCAGTACGGGTATTTCTTCGTCGTTTAAAATGATGACAAAATCCCCTTCCCGGGTAATTACCTGTATATCGGGGACTACATAGCGGGTTTCTTCGCCGGAGGAAAAACCTCGACCCGGGAAAGGGGTTAGATCGCCCTGGATGCGCTTGAAGATAAAGCGGATCTCGTCTTCGCTTCTGCCGAGCTTCCGGGCGGCCTCGGCGAATTTTTCCCGTTCAAGGAGTTCCAGGTGTTCGAGCGCCTGCTCCATGCCTTCGGGCGCGCCGGGGAGCAGCCGGGCCTGTACCGCGAGCGATTCCCGGAAATCGCTCGTGGCGCAGCCGGGGGGGTCCAGGGAACGGACCAGATCCAGGGCTTCCCGTATCCGGACGGGACTTTCGCCTTTGAGGAGGAGGCCCGGGGGCTCCTTGTGGAAGCCGTTTTCGTCCAGGTTCTGGATGATCAGTTCCGCGATACGCCTGAGTTCTTCGCCGGCCGGGGTAAGCCTGAGATTGCGGAGCAGGTGTTCCTGGAGGGTTTCGGAGCGGGCAAGCGCTCCTTCGATGAATTTGCGGTGTTCGTCCGAAGCCTCGCTTGAGGGGCGGCTGATAAAGCCCGAGTCGGAAGTGGTCTCGAAGTACTCTTCTTCCTCTTTTTTGGGCGAGTAAGCCGCGTCCAGGGAGACGACACCGTTGTCCTCAAGGACTTCCAGGGCGGGGTTTTTCTCCAGTTCTTCCGTGATTTTTTCACGTAAATCCAGGACGGGCAGGGCCATAAGTTCTATGGACTGAAAAAGCTGGGGGCTCATCCTGAACCGCTGTTCCTGGATAAAGCCCTGGCGTTGTGCCTGCACTCTGCTACCCCCCCTTTTTGATGTGTATGAAAGAAGTCCGGAGCCTCTGGCGGCCTAAAACCGTCTTAATTAACTATTATTCCCGCCCTGCCCCTTGTCAAGGAAAAAAGCGGCTGTTCCCGGTTTAGAAAATATGGCCGAATTTCTACCGCAAAGTCGAAAAAGTCGAAAAAGTCGAATAAGAATACATGAAAACGCCGTTTTCCTTATCTTTTGACCGCGAACCTTCGGTCCGACTCGGCTTTGCGGTAATTTCCGGAGTTTGTTTATACCGTGACGTTTTATGCGCGAAACGCGACAAACTCCTAGGATTTCTCCCCGGGCTTTTCCTCTTTCTTGGCCTCGGCGCGGTCCTTGATGTCGGCAATGCCGATGAAGACCGCGATAATGCCTATAAGGGCGGCGATTACCGGCGCCGCGCCCCGCAGAAAGGCGAGTACGTCGATCCACCAGCCCAGGCCCGCCGGGATAACGGCAACTACCGCGGCCAGAATAAAAACCAAACCCAGGAACAGTGCTTTCATAAATAATGCCTCCGTATTTTTCGGTTTTCAAAATTGTTTGGGCCGGATGCCGGGTTAAGTCCAAAACCCGCCATCCGACCGGTCATTCAAGGTTAATGCTCAGGCGCCCGCCCGCGCCGCCATTCGGTAACTGCGCCGCCATGTTACAGCCGCCCTGCGGAAGCCCCGGCCTGAATTTCCGCCTTTTACAGGCGCTTCCGGTATCTGCGGGCCGCCGCGGTCACAAAGGCGGCGAGAAAGAACGCGGCCGGCAGGCCGGCCAGCAGAATCGACAGGAACGGCACGGACCCGACAGCAGGCCCGGCCCGGCCCGCTATCCCCAAAGCTTCCAAAACCAGGTACACGGTTTCCGCGTACCCGGCGATAACGCCGGTTATGACAAGCATCCATACCGCGTCCCTGGTTTTGGACCAGAGAACGATTGCGAAGAAAGCCGCCGCGGCTCCCAGGACCAAACGGCTGGACATGTACGCCAATTGCCCCTTATCCACCCTGTCCAGCCTCCGCCATTCCCCGCTCCTTCCTTCATTTCAGTTTCGGCCCGGCTCCGGCGCGGCGTCCGGCAGCTTGCCGCGCTTTGCCTGTCAGCCGTAAACGGCCAGCTGGGCGCCGAACGCCTCGATAACGCGCGGCTTGATATCGGCGGCAAGGCCGCCTACCGTGGCGCCCGAGGCGTTTTTGTGCCCGCCGCCGCCGAACTGCCGGGCAATTTCCGCCACATTCACCCGATCCCGGCTGCGGAGGCCCAGGCTGCAAGTTTCAGGCTGCTCCTGGCGGATAAGCGCGACGGCCTCGGTCTCCTTAACCGCCAGAAGGAGCTGGTAAAGGGAATCCGAATCCCGGCCCCGGGCGCCCAAGTCCCGGGCTTCCTCGTAATTCTCCGACGAAACAATAAGCCTGCCGCCGTAATGGGCCTCCGCGCGGGCAAGCACCAGCCCCATGAGTTTCCGGGATTCAAAACTCTTCCCGCCGTTAATCGCGTTGAACGTAAGCTTGGGGCTGGCCCCCAGGTCTATCATCCGGGCGGCGCAACGGAAAGCCTCGGCCCCCGTATGGTCCAGATGGCGGAAAAAGCCGGTATCCGTGCAAAGCCCGAGGAAAAGGTACCCGGTCTCCTCTTCCGAAGGGACCAGGCCCAGCGCCTCTATCAGCGCGAAAACCATAATGGCGGCGGCGGGCGCCCCGGTATCCAGAAAGAGCGCCGCGTTGTCCCCCGGAGCGGCGGTAATATGATGGTCGATAACAGCCCGGGGCAGGCCTTCGAGCATAGGCCCGATATCGCCGGTACGCTCAAGATCGGAACAGTCGGCTATGATTACCCTGGCCCCCTCGCGATCCCCCCCGCTTATCCGGGAACTGAACCGGTCCGCGTAGGGGAACAGCTCCGGGCGTTTGAAAGGCCCGGCCGAACAGAGAACGGCCTTCTTGCCAAGCCGCGCCAGAACCGAGGCCAGCGCAAGCTGGCTCCCCACGCAGTCGCCGTCAGGGTCTTTATGGCCCGCCAGAATAAATTTAGCGCCTTGATGGATAAAATCAAGCAGGGACTGGGGAACCGGCATACCCACGTTTCTAACCCCGGCGTATGCCTATACCGGATAAGGGCAGGCGGCTTAAAGCAAAGGCGGCAAACATCAGAATTCGAGCTTCGGCTCTTCCACGTTTTCAAATTTGCTGTCCAGTTCTTTGGAAGCGCGCGCCACCCCCCAGGTTTCGTGGTTCCGGTCGCGGTGTACGTAAAGCCGCACGTGGCTGAATTCCCCGCCCTTGTAGTACACCACAAGCCTGGGCCAGGCATTTCCCGTACCCTGGCGGACCACCTCGCCCTTGCCCGAAGCCCCGTTGAACCATTCCAGGGGAAGATAGGTATTGGCCATCTGGAAAGGCCCCTTGCGGTAGACAACTATATAACCCTTGGAATAATTGTAAACCTTCTCGACCTGCACGAACACAGGATAATATTCCGATTCGTTTTTGAACTGCCTGGCGGAAGAACCGGAATCTGTTTCCTGGGCCAGGACCGGAAAAGCCGCCAATGCCAGGGCAAAAAAAACAACAAAAACCCGGAATTTCATAACGAATCCTCCTAGAAAAGTCATTCCCCCGCCCCGAAGTCAACTATAGCGGTTTTTATCCCGCTCTGCAAGGGCCGCCGGGGATTTTCCGGTAATTTCATATTTCAGTCCGGAATTCGGGCGCATTTCCGGCACTCCGTGCCGGAAACCGGGCTTTACGCTTGTATCTTTTTTGCCTCTGGCAAAAAAGGATACCGCTTCAATCCCTTGCGCTGCTGTAAAACGGCATCCCTGCCGTTTTACAGCTTTGAGTTTTTGCGGGGCAAAAACTCAT
>JAIRZS010000341.1 GCA_031267115.1 Treponema sp. | reverse complement strand
TTTGTCCCGGAATACACACGCATTGCGTAATACAGGCAAAAAATGCTAATATCTAGAAATAGAGGCTTTCCCAAAACTATTAGAATGATTGGATTAAACACAGTGAAGAAGAAACCATCACAAAATCGAATAAATAAGCGTTTTTGCCTTCCTTCTTCTACTTCTTTGACTTATTCGACTTTGCGGTAAAATCCTGAAGTTTGATCATTATCGAGGCAATCGGCCTGATAGTCCATTCACGGAAAACACAAGGAGCGGCGGTGCGGGATTTTATCCAGCGGGCGTTGACAAAACTCAATAAACTCACCCCCGTACAGATGCAGGATCTTCTGATATCCGCCGCTGCGGAAATAGACCGCATGGAAACCGTGCTGGACTCCCTCAACGAGGGGGTCATGGTCTGCGACGACCAGCACCGCCTCGTCATGGCCAACAAATTCGCCGAACGCTTCCTCCCCCAGACCCGCGAGCACGAAAACGATCAGATATGGACGCTGATCAAGTATGACAATATCAGGGACTTCCTCAGCCAGACCCTTGTTTCGGGCGACCGCGTGGAGGAGAAAGAATTCGACGTGGAATTCAAGGACAAGCAGCGGCTTCTCAGCGTCAGCGTGCTGCCCCTGGTCCGCAACCACCAGGTTTCAGGTTCCCTCATCTATGTCGAGGACATCACCGAAAAGCGGGGCAAAGAGGCGCGGCTCAGGCGGGCGGAAAATCTGGCAAGCCTCACCACGCTGGCCGCCGGGGTGGCCCACGAAATCAAAAACCCCCTGGGATCCCTTTCGATACATATACAGCTCATCCAGAAAGCGGTAGCGGGAAACCAGCTTTCCGTGCTGGACAAGTACATAGCCGTTGTAAACGAGGAAATAGACCGGCTCAACCGCATAGTAGTAGATTTTCTGTTTGCCGTGCGCCCCATGGACCTGGAGCCGAGGGAAGGGGACATCAACGCCCTTATCGCGGAGCTGGTAGAATTTGTACGCTACGAGCTTGACGAGGCGCGCATTAACTGCGTCATGGAACTCAGCGAAAACATGCCCCCCATCGACTTTGACGAGCGTTTCATGAAACAGGCCCTGCTTAACCTTATCAAAAACGCCATTGCCGCCATGTCCGGCGGGGGGACGCTCACGATAACTACCGGCTTTAACGATACGGAGATTCAGATCAGCGTCAAAGATACCGGCATCGGCATCAGCGAAGAGAACCTCCCGAAAATTTTCGAGCCTTATTTTACCACCAAGCCAACAGGCACCGGCCTGGGACTCACCCTGGTATTCAAGATCATCCGGGAACACCGGGGCGATCTGAACGTCAAATCGCGGGAAGGGGAAGGGACCGATTTTGTCATAACATTGCCCATACCCCAGCGGGAAACCCGGCTCCTTGCCTTTGAAAACAGCGGAGGGCAGTATGCGGTTTAAAATCCTTGTGGCCGACGATGAAAAAAACATACGGGAGGGCCTCGCAGCCTCGCTGGAAATGGACGGCTACGAAGTGGAAACCGCAGCGGACGGGAACGAGGGCTGGAAACGCTTTCAAAAAGGCGACATCGATCTTGTAATAAGCGATCTCCGCATGCCCGGCCTCAGCGGGGAGGAACTTTTAAGGCGCATCAATGCCGAGGCGCCGGGGCTGCCCGTTATCGTGCTTACCGGCCACGGCACAGTGGAAAACGCCGTCGCCGCCATGCGCAACGGCGCTTACGATTTCCTCACCAAGCCCTTCAACCTGGAACGCCTGTCCCTCATGATAAAGCGGGCGCTTCAGAACCGGGAACTCGTCCTGCGCCAGTTCCGCCTTGAACAGGAGCTTGCCCAGAAGAAACAGTTCGAGACCATCATCGGAAATTCCGTCCCCATGCGCCGGGTCTTCGACACCATAAGCCGGGCCGCCCCAGCCAAAGCCGCGGTCCTTATCACAGGGGAATCCGGCGTAGGCAAGGAACTTGTCGCCGACGCGATTCACGCCCTTTCCCCGCGCAAGGACAAGCCCCTTGTCAAGGTACACTGCGCCGCGCTGTCCGAAAGCCTCCTGGAAAGCGAGCTTTTCGGCCACGAGAAGGGCGCCTTTACCGGAGCGTCGTCCCGCCGCCGGGGCCGTTTCGAGCTTGCCAACGAAGGCACCCTTTTCCTCGACGAAATCGGGGAGATCGACCAGAATATCCAGATAAAGCTCCTCAGGGTCCTGCAGGAAAAGAAATTCGAGCGGGTAGGAGGTGAGGAAACCGTCGAGGCCGACGTGCGCATAGTCGCGGCCACCAACAAGGACCTCAAGGCGGAAATTGAAAAAGGCGCCTTCCGTGAGGACCTCTACTTCCGGCTCAATGTGGTAAATATCCGCATACCGTCCCTGCGCGAGCGCAAAGACGACATACCGCTGTTCATCACCGCTTTTATCAAGGAATTCTCTCAGGAAAACGGAAAGCCCATCGAAGGCATCGACGACAAGGCCCGCGCAGCCATCTATTCCTACGACTGGCCGGGCAATGTGCGGGAACTGCGCAACTGCATCGAAAGCGCGGTGGTAATGTCCAAAGGCCCCGTAATAACCGAAAGCGATCTCCCCCCCACCCTGCGGAACAGAAACGACGAAGGCTGGATCCGCATACCCCTTGGAACCACCCTCGAAGAATCCGAGAAGATAATCATCCGCGACACGCTCTCCGCGCTCAAAGGCAATAAAAGCAAAACAGCGGAAACCCTTGCCATAGGCCGCAAGACCCTGCACCGGAAACTCGCCGAATGGGGCGGGGACGGAGAAAGCGGCGGGGGCGAAGAGCCCTGATTCGCCTTCTCCTGTTTCCCCCCAGGCGCGGCGGAATTCCGCATAATCCAGGTAGATTTTTTATTCGGAATCCGGGCGCATTTGCGGCGTAAACGCCGCAAACCGGGCTATCCGCTCCAATTCCTCAGCCCCCCTTCGGGGAGCTTGCGGGATTTCCGCTTCTATCCCTTGCGCATTGGCTTTTTAGAACATCTCCTTGCTCATGCGGTCAATTTCTTCATACTGCAGTATATGGCAAGATATTTTTGCGGAGCGGGGGCTTTAGCCCCCCGGCTGAATAGTTACGAAAAATATTCAAAATAAGCTTGAATTTTGTAGTTGTATGGAATATACTGGCACTTCAAGGAAGGAAATGCGCGTATGAAAAAATATTTCAGGGTGTTGTTTATTGTTCTGGCGGCTTTGCTTGCCTTTTCCGCCTGCGCTTCAGGGCCGCAAGTCTCCATGTCCGACCCTAATGCCAGAACCGACCGTTCCGGCCGCTGGTCCGATGCGGATTCCCGCCAGGTCAGCGCCACGCTTATTGAAAAGTGCCTGGGCAGCCCCGGCCTTGATGACTACATTGATCAGTACCGCGCCGGGCATAACGGGGACCGGCCTTCTATTGTTATCCAGCGCTTTACCTACGATGCCAGCGAGCATATCAATACGGATATAATCTCCTCAATTATGGAAGAAGCCATCGTAAACAGCGGGAAACTCAAGTTTGTCGCCGGAGGGGAGCAGCGGGAGAATATCAGGTCGGAGCGCCAGGATCAGCAGTCCTATGCCAGCGAGGATACCGCAGCCGCGCTGGGTAACGAAACCGGCGCCGCCCTGGTCCTTACCGGGAACATCAATGCCCAGGTAGACCGCGCGGGAGGGACCCAGGATCGTTCCTACTTTGTCAGCGCCGAGCTTATCGATATTGAAACCAACACCAAAATCTGGATAGGCAGGGATGACAGCATAAAAAAGACCATTCAGCAGTCAAAATCCAGGTTATAAAAGGGGGGGCGGCAGGATGACCGGCCGAAAATGGTACTTTGCGGTTCTCGCCATTCTGTTATTCTCCTGCGCTACCAATCCCCAGGTTTATAAAAACATTGACGCGGAAATCGGGCGCGGTTCTTATGACGCGGCGGTTGCCGCGATGGAAAAAGGCCAGAGTTCCGGCAGGCCTATTTATCCCCCCAAAAACGCCATTATGTACTATCTGGACAAAGGGATGCTGGAACATTACGCGGGGCGTTACCGGGAATCCGCCGAAAATCTTGAAGAGGCGGAGCGCCTTATCTACGAAGCCTACACAAAGAGCGTTACCCAGGACATAGCTTCCTATGTAGCCAATGATAATGTAAAGGATTACCCCGGGGAAGATTACGAGGATATTTACATCAATGTTTTTTCAGCCATGAATTACTATTACCAAAGCGACATTCAGGGCGCGATGGTCGAAATCCGGAAGCTCACAGAAAAACTTGAGTACCTGTCCGTTAAATATGCCGGTGATACCGCTAAAGTGGACGAGTACAGCCAGGAAAATAACGCGGAAATCCCCCGGGGGGTACCGGTCAATATTTCCAATTCAGCCCTGGCCCGGTATTTAAGCGCCCTGTTCTACCGCGGCTCGAACCGTATGGACGATGCCCGGATCGACTTTGTCCAGCTCCGGAATGTATACGATTCTGTCCCGGCTATTTATTCGACGCCCCTGCCCAGGTCACTGGAGCTTTCCGGCGATCCGGGCCGGGAAACCAACGAAGAACTGGCCGTTCCCGCAGGCCAGGCCCGGCTTAACGCGCTTTGTTTCGCGGGCTTAAGCCCTGTAAAAACCGAGAACAAGGTGTACGGCCCTCTTGATACCAGGGTTTCCCTTCCCCAATTGACCTCCAGGCCGAGCGTTATTTCCCGAATCCGCGTAGAAGTCGGGGGCGGGCCTTCCTTTGACCTTGAATTGCTGGAAAATATGGGCGCGGTGATGGCCGAAACCTTCAAGGCGCGGTACAACATCATCGTAGCAAAAACCTATATACGTACCATTATGAAATACGCCATATCCGTAGGGGGCGGAGTTGCCGCGGCCAATGTTGCGGACAGTGAACTGCTAGGATGGGGGGTAGCGCTTCTTGGAAAATTACTGACCGATGCCAGCGAGTCGGCGGATATCCGTTCTTCCCGGTACTTTCCGGGCAGGGCGTATGTTGGCGGGGTGAATCTGCGGCCCGGAATTTACGACATTTCCGTAAATTTCTACAACGGATCTTCCCTTGTTGACTCGGTAAAGCATTCCGGGGTTAAGGTAGAAGCGCAAAAAACCAATATTATCGAGGCGTTTAGTCTAAGATGACGCAAAATACCGGATTGTTTCAAGGATCA
>JAIRZS010000297.1 GCA_031267115.1 Treponema sp. | reverse complement strand
TACTTCCGTCATCCTCAATACCTTGTCCCCGTCTACTTCGCTCAGGTTCCCCTCCTCCTTCTCCCGCTCCAGCCCCTCACCTATCTCTTTGTATATCTCCTTCAGTTCCACCGCAAGGCCCTGCCGCTCCTTTCCCGTTTTGGCCTGTTTCACCTTCTTCCTCAGTTTCAGAATGTATAGCGGCGCGAAAATGACCATGTGCCGCTCCAGGAGACCCTCTACCGATAGCTCCGTGAGCTTTATCACCGGAGTCCGGTACTCGTAACAGAAGCCGTCCGGGAAACGGACGCGGAGCAGTTCGTGGTCCGGCGCGCCGGTGGCAGGTTCTAGGTAAATGACCAGGCTTTTGGGGAAACTGACGCTCTCGACGCCGCCCTCGTTTAAGGGGTGTTCCAGGGCTTCGGCGGCGTCATAGCGGAACATCCTGAGGGCCATGCCGGCCCTGCGGTCGAGCTGTATTTCGATGTGGTAGCGGGAATTTTCCCCGACGAGGAAAACGCTGTCCGCGATGATGGTTTTGCTGCCGGGGCGTCCTTTTTGTGAACGGGAGGGGAGGCGGTATTCGGTGTTGGTACGGACGACGGGGGCGTCCGGGGGGTGCGAAGCGGAGAAGGTTGCATTGAGGAAGGGGATGATGGCGCGCCCGGAGAGGTTCAGTATCTCCTTGGCGGCATTATCGAAATCGTTATGCATAGGGGGCGGCTCCTTTGTCCTATAATATATAGGGGTCTGAGTCGCTGTTTTGCTTTAATTTGGAGGGGAATTTTTTAGGAAAAAGGTGAGGCCGGCAACTGGGGGCCGGTTGCCTCGGCAATCATTCCGTAATGAATAATGAACGATGAACGATGAATAATGAACGATGAGCAATGAACGATGAGCAATTGTTAATTATTAATTCCTCATTGTTAATTACTTATTGAACATATTCAGCCCCCTTGCCCGCTTCCCTGAAAACCGGTAGTATCATACGGTATCATACCGGTGTTTTCCGGACCGGCGGGTTTTAAAACGCAAAACCGGATTTTTGAAAATCCATACTAAAACGGAGGAATTATGGAAAAATTATTCAAGCTGCGGGCCCACGGGGTCACAGTCCGCGGGGAAATCGTAGCGGGGGTAACCACCTTTCTGACCATGGCGTACATCCTGGCGGTCAACCCCGGCATGCTGGGCAGCATCGAAGGCATGGAGGCCGGCGCGGTATTTACGGCCACGGCCATTTCGTCGGCTATCGCCACCATTATGATGGCCCTTTACGCTAACCTTCCCATCGCGCTGGCCCCCGGAATGGGGCTGAACGCCTTCTTTACCTATACCGTCGTCTTCGGCATGGGTTATCCCTGGCAGACCGCCCTGACCGCCGTCTTCCTGGAAGGCATCCTGTTCATCATCCTGTCCCTGGTAAACGTAAGGGAACTCATCATCAAGGCAATCCCGAACAACCTGAAAAAAGCGGTCGCCGTGGGAATCGGCCTCTTTATCGCGCTCATCGGGTTCGACAACTCCGGCGTAATCGTCGGGGACGCGGGCACCCTGGTAGGGCTGGGGGACATCACTGCCGGGGCCCCCCTGGTCGCCCTCCTCGGGCTGATCATCATCACCGTCCTCTACGCCCTCAAAGTCCCCGGCTCCATCCTGATCGGGATCATCCTTACCACCATCCTGGGCATCCCGTTCGGCGTCACCAATGTTCCCGAAGGCTGGACCCCGTTCAGCCTTCCCGCCGCCCCGCTGCTCTTCAAATTTGAATTTTCCCAGGTACTCACCTTCAAGTTCTTTACGGTTTTCTTTACCTTCCTCTTTGTCGATATCTTCGACACCATCGGCACCCTGGTCGGGGTAACCACCCAGGCGGGGCTTATCAAGAAAAACAACGAAATCCCCAATGTCAAGCAGGCCCTCCTCTCCGACGCGGTCGGCACCGTAGCCGGCGCGGCGCTCGGCACTTCCACCGTTACCAGCTATGTAGAAAGCACCGCGGGCGTCGCCGTAGGCGGCCGGACCGGCCTTACCGCGCTTATCACCGGCATACTCTTCCTGGCCGCGCTGTTCCTCTCGCCCCTGTTCCTGCTCATCCCCAGCGCCGCCACCGCGCCGGCCCTGGTCATCGTCGGCTTCTTCATGATACGCACGGTAACGGACATCAACTTTACCGATCCCACCGAAGGCATCCCCGCCTTCTTCACCATCCTGATGATGCCCCTGGCCTTCAGCGTTGCCGAAGGAATCGTGTACGGGATTCTCGCCTATGTGCTGCTTAAAACCGTAAGCGGGAAGCTGAGGGACATTTCCGCGGTAACCTGGGTACTGTTCGTAATATTCGTCCTGCGTTTCTTTTTGCATTAAGTAATACAGTTTTTGTTTCGGGCGCATCCTGCCGCTTGCGCGGCAGGACCGGGCTTTGCGCTTGTATCTTTTTTGCCTCCGGCAAAAAAGGATACCGCTCCAATCCCTTTCGCGTGACAAAATCCGGCGTCCTGGTGGAGTTTTGCTTTGCAAAACTCCGAGGTAATTTGCAAAGCAAATTACCCGGCATCCATGGCGCGTACCCCCCGCAAAAAAAGTGCCAGGCACCGTTTTTCAGGATAAAAATTTATCCAGAAATTTGGTGCCTGGCACCTTTGCGTTATCCGGCGCCTTTGCGTTATCCCTTTTTGGCTTTGAACGCAAGCCGGGGTCAGACCCCTCCCTTTCATTCAAAACTTATTCGACTTCTTCGACTTCGCGGTGAAAAACAACGGGCATATTCCAAAATTGGGGGCGTTGCGGGGGTGTCCCCCGCAGAGGGGGTAGGCCGGGACCTTGGCCCGGCCGTAGGGGGAGGCTTCCCCCCTCCCCTATTGCCGCCCGGCTTGCCGCTGCGCGGGAAGGGCGGCCGCGGGTTGTAAAAAATCTCTCTTGCCGGGATAATGAGGGCATGAAGATGGTGATGTACGGCTGCGGCAATATCGGGCGGGGGTTTGTCGGGGCGCTTTTTGCCCTGTCGGGTTACGAGGTTACTTTTATCGACATTGCCGACGCCCTGGTGGACCGGCTGCATACGGAGCGCCGGTATACGGTCCGTATGGTTTCGGGCGGGGGCTTCGAGGATATCGAAATTGGCGGGGTGGACGCGGTCAACGGGAAGGACACGGAGCGGGCGGCGGGCCTGATAGCGGAAGCCGATATAATGGCTACGGCGGTAGGGGTTAATGTGCTTAAATTTATCGCCCCGGTCATTGCCCGGGGGATTAAAAAGCGCCTTGCCTCGGGCGGGAAGCCGCTGAATATTATTATCTGCGAAAACCTTATGGACGCGAACATTATCCTTGGGGGGATGATCAGGGAAAGCCTGCCGGAAGAAGATCGCGGGAAATTTGACAAGAGCGTGGGGCTTGTGGAGGCGTCCATAGGCCGCATGGTGCCGGTGCAGACGCCGGAAATGCAGGCGGGCGATCCGCTGCGGGTCTGTACCGAGCGCTACGGTTTCCTGCCGGTGGACCGGGACGGGTTCAGGGGCGGTATTCCGGAGATAAAAAACATGGTGCCCTTTTCGCCGTTCGATTTTTACCTGAAGCGGAAACTCTATGTCCACAACATGGGCCACGCGGTCTGCGCCTATCTGGGCGGCTTTGCGGGCTTTGAATATATTTGGGCGGCGGCCGGCAATCCCGATATAAGGCTTATCTCGCAGAACGCTATGCTGGAAAGCGCCCAGGCTTTAAGCGCCTGTTACCGGGTCCCCGTCAAGGGGATTATCGACC
This sequence comes from Treponema sp., assembly GCA_031267115.1. Classification (GTDB taxonomy): domain Bacteria; phylum Spirochaetota; class Spirochaetia; order Treponematales; family Breznakiellaceae; genus JAIRRR01. The sequence goes on along the minus strand of JAIRZS010000297.1, from coordinate 3,054 downwards.
ACATTGACGATCTCCTGCTGCGTTTTTCAAACGCCGCCCTGGGGGATACCTGCAGGCGGGTGGGGTCTGACCCTGTGCGCAAGCTCTCCCCCTCCGACCGGCTTGCCGGGGCGGGATCGTTCTGCCTGGAACAGGGGATATGCCCCGCCTATATCGCCGCGGGCGCGGCCGGGGCGGTGTACCAGCAGATCAGGGAAAGCGGCAAAGAGCAGGGCGCCGGGAACGCCGCCGCCGTGCTGGAGGATGTATCGGCCCTGCGGCCCGGGAACAGGCTGCGGGAAAGCATTCTAAAAATTTACGGGGTTTTCCTGAAAGGCGGAAGCCCCGCGGATATACGAAGGGCCGCGGAATTGCTGCGCGCCGAAGAAAACCGGGATATAGTGTGATATATGAATTATTTTGAACTTCCAGTCTACAAACACAAGGATCTGATCCTTGACGCGCTTGCCGCCCACCAGGTGGTGGTGGTGGAAAGCCCTACGGGATCGGGAAAGACTACCCAGATGCCGGTTATTCTCCACGACGCGGGCTATGCCGCGAACGGCATCATCGGGGTAACCCAGCCCCGCCGCATCGCCGCGGTTTCGGTAAGCGAGTTTATCGCCCGCCAGACGGGGACCGTTATCCCCGGGCTTGCCGGTTACAAGATGCGCTTCGAGGACAAGACCGTGCCGTCTACCAGGATCAAAATTATGACCGACGGCATCCTGCTGCAGGAAATGAAGCTCGATCCCTGGCTCTCGAAATACTCGCTTCTGGTTGTGGACGAGGCGCACGAGAGGAGCCTTAACATTGATTTTATCCTTGGGCTTTTAAAGCGGGTCCTGGAATCCAGGCGCGATTTTAAAGTGATAGTTTCCTCGGCGACGATCAACGCCCAGGTTTTTTCTGAATATTTCGGCGAATGCCCGGTGGTGAAGATCGACGCAATTACCTACCCCGTAACATTGATCTACGATCCCCCGGCCCCGGCTGAGGGCGGCCTTGCCGAGGAAGCGCTGCTTAACAAGATAGAGCTTATCGTAGAGAGGATCATAAGCGAGGGGCGGGAGGGGGATATACTTATCTTCCTTCCGGGCGAGAAGATGATCAAGGACTGCATGGGCCGGCTGGCCTTCGGGCAGACGGGGAACTGCCTCCACCTGGTGCCGCTGTACGGCAGGCTCGGCAAGGAGGAGCAGGAGCGGGTTTTCGACAAGCCGCCGGCGGGTAAAATAAAAGCGGTTATTTCCACAAACATTGCCGAGACTTCCGTTACGATTGACGGGATTACCACGGTGATAGATTCGGGGCTTTCCAAACTGAATTACTACAACCCAAAAACTTTTACCTCGAGCCTGGTGGAAGGGCCGGTGTCAAAGGCGTCGGCGAACCAGAGGAAGGGCCGGGCCGGGCGCACCCGCGAGGGGAGCTGCTACCGGCTCTACACCCGCAAGGATTTTGAGAACCGGCCGCTTTTTACCACCGAGGAAATTTTCCGCACGGACCTGTCGGAAGTAGTGCTGCGCATGGCGGACCTGGGCATTACCGCGTTCGAGGAATTCGACTTTATCGCGCCCCCCGGCAGGGACGGCATCATAGCCGCCATCGAAACGCTCAACCTGCTTGACGCGCTGGAAAAAGACCGCAGCCTTTCCGCGACAGGCAAAATGATGACCGAATTCCCCCTGCCCCCCCGCCAGTCCCGGATAATTGTGGAAGCGATACTGCGCTATCCCGAAGTTGTAGAGGAAACCATAATCGCCGCGGCGTTCCTGTCTACCCAAAGCCCCTATGTACTCCCGCCCGGCGAGGAAATGGACGCGCGCCGCGCCCACCACAGTTTCCGCGATCCCGCCGGCGATTTCGTGTCCTATCTGAAACTCTACCGCGCCTACGCAGCCGCGCCGGTAAAAGGAAAATTCTGCGCGAAAAATTACCTGGACGAAAAGGCAATGGCGGAAATCGTAAATGTCAGCGCCCAGCTTGGGGAGATTGTCTCGGGCATGGGCATTCCCCTGCTGTCGGGCGGCCCTGACGGCGACTACCTTTCCTGCGTCGCCGCCGGGCTTATCCAGTTTGTCTGCGTCAGGGAAGGCCGGGAACTCTACCGGAGCCTTACCGCGGACCGCATCCTGATACACCCCGGCTCGGTCATGTTCAGGGAAAACCCCCAGTACATTGTGGCCGGGGAAATTATCCGCACCACGAGAATGTACGCCATGTCGGTATCCCCGCTTTCCAGGCAGATCCTGGAAAAACTAAGCCCTGAACTTTTCGCCGCCCTGGGGGGCAGGGCCGCGCCGGGCGAGGCAAGGCCGAAAAGGGCCAGGGACTTTGCAAACACGGTAAAGATAAGCAGCGAGGTTTTTGAGATCGAAACCGTTAAGGGCAAAAAAACAGCAATACTGCCCTGGGAGCGGCTCGCGCGGGTAAAGGACAGCATCCCCGCCGACCGGTCCATCTACAAGGGCCTGCGGGGTACCATCACGGTAAACGGCAGGTACACCCTGCTCGCGGAAGAAAAACTGTCGCTTATCCTGAAACTCGTCCCCACGCTGGCAGTCGACGGCGCCCTGGCCCGGACCTGGCCCCGCAAGGCAAACTTCAAGGCTGCGGAAAACCTGCCGGCCCTGCTCGACGCGCTTCCCCTGCTCGTAACGCCGGCAGTCTGGAAGCCGAACGCCGGGGGCGCGGGCAGGAAAGACATGGGCTTTATCTGCCTCTTTACCGACGGCATGGGCAACTACTGGTTCAAGTGTTCCAGGGGTTTCCACACAAGCCTGGGGGAAAGCCTCGCCTCCCTGGAAACGCTGATCGACGAGCTGGGGGAAGATGTCGGCGCGCCGTCCAAGCATATAGTAAACCATGCCTACCGCCGCCTCTCGGACCTTCTGGGCTAGAGGAAACCGCGCCGTCTAATCGTTTTTTGTTTTTCGAATTTGGGCGCATCCGCGGGCCGTCCTGCCTTGGGGCAGGCCGGCCTGCGGACCGGGCTTTACGCTTGTATCTTTTTTGCCTCCGGCAAAAAAGGATACCGCTCCAATCCCTTGCGCGTGCCAAAATCCGGCGTCC
>JAIRZS010000292.1 GCA_031267115.1 Treponema sp. | reverse complement strand
AATATTTCAATATTATGAGTAAATTCTGGTTCAGTCCCATAATGGACTTGTTCGACAACCCGGTTGGTTGTCTCACAAGTCTTGCAGTTTTTCAGGCTAAAGCCTTGCAAAACTGCGGTTTTTAGCGGAAGTTGTTCAAAAACTGAAGTTTTCGAACAACTCTATTATACCCAGCCGGCTCCTGGCATATTCAAGATTATCCCTGGCATCGGCATGGTCCGGGTCAATCCACAATGCCGCTTCATAGTCGGCTATAGCCCGGTCATAGTCGCCTTTTTCGGCATACACCTGTCCCCGGCTAAAATACGCAGAGGCATTGTCCGGGGCCAGGCTGATAACCTGGGTATAGTCCGCGATAGCCTGGTCATAGCCGCCATTGGCCGCATACGCAGCCCCCCGGCCGGTATAATATCCGGCATAGTCCGGGTTAAACCCGATAGCCTGGGAAAAATCCGCAATGGCCCGGTTATAATCGCCATTGGCCGCATACGCGCCCCCCCGGCTGTAGTACGAAGATGCATAATGCGGATCAAGCTCGATGGCCCGGGAAAAGTCCGCGATAGCCTGGTCATAGTCGCCATTGGCCGCGTACGCAGCGCCCCTGTTGGTATAATACCCAAGATAGCCTGGGTTCAGGCTGATAGCCTGGGAAAAGTCCGCGATAGCCCGGTCATAATCCCCTGTACGGGAATATGCAAGCCCCCGGTTGTAATACGTAAAGGCATCGTCCGGGTCCAGCCTGATAACCTGGGAAAAGTCCGCGGCAGCCCGGCCATGATCGCCTGTACGGGAATATGCAAGCCCCCGGCTGTAATACGCGGAGGCATCGTCCGGGTCCAGGCTGACGGCCCGGGAAAAGTCCGTGATAGCCCGGTCATAGTCGGCAATAGCCTGGGAAAAGCCCGCGGCAGCCTGGTCGTACTCGCCTTTATAAAAATACACAAGCCCCCGGTCGTAATACGTGGGGGCATCGTCCGGGTCCAGGCTGATAGCCTGGGAAAAGTCCGCGACAGCCCGGTCATAGTCGGCAATAGCCTGGGAAAAGTCCGCGGCAGCCTGCTCATCCTCGCCTTTATAGAAATACGCAAGCCCCCGGACCCTATACGCGGAGACATCGTCCGGGTCCAGGCTGATGGCCCGGGAACACTCCGCGGCAGCCTGGTCATAGTCGCCGTCAAGGAAATATGCAAGCCCCCGCTTGGAATACGCGGAGGCATCGTCTGTCTCCAGATCGATGACCTGGGCGTAACCGGCGGCAGCCCGGCAAGAGGCAGCGGCGGATCCGTTTGCGGTGCTTCCCGCCGTCATGGTTACCGCCGTGTCCAGGGGAAAGAGAAAGAACAATAAAATCGCAAAAAATCCCCTAAATCCAAGGAAGCTGTTCCAAAAACTGAAGTTTTGGAACAGCCTCAAGTACCAATTGCTTTTCTTCATGCAAAACTCCTTACTGCCCGGAACTGCAATTACCGCCCGGAATTACTCAAAGCCGACGAAAACCGCGTCGCCCAGCGCGGCGGCAAAATCGCTTAGGGCGGCGGGCTTTAAAGAAGGAAGGGGAATGAATTCGCGGAAAAAACTTGTACCGCGGCCCCCGTCGTAGAGTTCGCAGAAAGCCTCCCCGCCGCTCACCGTAATACTGAGCCGGTAGCGGTTCACGCCGCCTTCGCCGGGACGCGCGGCCTCTATGCCCATTCTTTTAATGGCTTTCCGGAGCGCCCGCTCCGTCCGGCCCGGAGAAGCGGCGCGTCCTGTGTCGATCAGCAATTCGACCGGCAGCCTGACGCCGTTCTGCCTCAGCGCCCCCTGATTCAAAGCGTAGAGCCGTTCCGCGGCGTCCCGGAGCTTCAGGTCCCTTTCCCTTCCGGGCAGCTTTTTGTCGAGGATCCGGTACAATTTAGCATAGGTGTCGGCAATCATGTCCCGTTCCCAGGCCGGATCGAACAGGGGAATAACCCGTTCAAGAAGCCCGGCATCCCGGAACAAATACCCTTCCTCGGCAATATACGAAAATTCCGACAGGGGTATCAGGGGAACCTCGAACTGGCGGGCGTTTCTAAGGTAACGGTACGCCCGCCGGGGGTAGGACTCAAAGGCGTTGTAGTACTGTATCTGCGAATCAAGGCCCTGGGCGCCGTAAGATCCTCCGCTTAAAACAGATCCATTTAGAGGTTTAACGCCGCCGCCGTTATTCGACGATTCGGCGTCATAGGCGCGGGCGGCATTAAGGCTGTACTTTTTGTAAAGGTAATGATGCGACACCGATTTAACGGCATAGTACCAGCCCATATAGACGCCCCTGATCTTCTGCGGGAAACCGGCGTAGATTTTCCGCTTTTCGGTTCTGGCAAGCCCCGAATAGGTCTTGTAGAGTATTTCGTGCAGATCACGCCGGTAACGGTCAACATCAATGCCGTAGTTAAGCATCCACGAAAGGTCTCCGGATTCAAGGCAGTCTTCGGCGTAGAGACGCGCCTCTTCCAGCCGGCCCGCCATCTGGAAAGCCTGGGCAAGATTTACCTTGGACAGGGGGGAAGTATCCATCTGGTAGGCGGCCTGATAATCCGAAAGGGCGCGGGGCAGTTCCATGCGCCTGAGGTATATTTCCCCCCGGGCAAGCCTGCCGGAAGAACGGTTGTGGGCGGACAGGGAACTGTTGGTCCTCTCAAGGGCGTCGGCGTAGCGGTAGTACCGGCTTTCAAGAATGGAAAGGTTGTAATGGGCAACGGCGGTAAATTCCCTGTTGTTCAGTTCCTCGCTTTCCGTAATAGCCTTTAGATACCAGTATTTCGCATCGTCGTAACGGAACATGTCGGAATAAATAGTGCCCAGGGTCATGGCAAAATCCGGCTCCCGCCCGTAAATGCTGACGGCGTCGAGCAAAAGCCGCTCCCCATCGTTAAGCCGGTGCAGTTTGTAGTACATCCACCCCAGCGTCCCGATAGCGTCCTGGTTTTCCGGATCGATGACAAGCAGCCGCTCCAGATACCCGGCGGAAACAGCGTCCCGGTTAAGGTAGCCCGCTGTACGGGAAAGATTGTACAGCAAATACGGATCGTCGGGGACAATAGCCTCGGCCTTGCGGTATTCATCCCAGGCAAGATGGTAGAGTTCCCGGCTGTAGTAGAGAGCGCCCAGGGTCAGGGGAAAGCGCGGATCGCCGGGGAAGAGGCCTTCCCCCTCGGTGTAAAACCTGATGGCCAGCTCCCAGTTTTCCCGCTCCTGGGCGTCGTCGGCCGCTTCCAGAAGGCCGTCCGCAGTCAGGAATTCCCCCGGCTCCTCGGACGGCGCGGAGTCGCCCGAAAAGACAAAAAGCAGGACCGCGAGCAGAACAACGGGGATCTTTCCCGCATCCCCGCCGGCAGGGCCATTAGGCTTTCCCGGGCCATTATGCCGCCCCGGGCCGCGCCTCCCGGCGGCCATTGCCAGAGGCGGCAGCGCCCAGGCCAGGAAGCGGCGGAACAGGGAAACAGTTTCCCTGTAGCGCCCGGAAAATTCCCGGTAGTTTTCCCGCATGATCCGCAGTTCTTCCGGGGGGAAAACCCTGGAGAAACGCGCGGCGGCGGCATTGCCGTAAAGCGGGTAAAGGCCAAGGCCGTACTGCCCGTCCAGGGAGCGCGCCCATTCGGCTTCCCCCGCGTCCCCGCCGCGCCTGAAACCGGCCAGGGCAAGCCGCCGGCGCACATGGGACCAGAGCCGGGCAGCCTTTTTCCTGGGGTTCCGAAAAAGGCAGTACAATACCAGATACCCGCAGCGCAGGAACAGGAAGAAGAACACCGCCAGCGTTAGAAGCAGAACCGCCCCGCTTTTCCGGAGAAAGGAAACAGCGTCCCCGCCTATTGAACCAAGGCGGCCCTGATCCTCCTCCCCGCTTATTCCCTGTTTCGCGTTCATCCGGGAACGGTTCTCCAGAATTTCCTTTATAAGCCGCTCAAAAAGTTCCGGGGGGACGCCGTTCGAAAAATTGAATTCCTCATCTTCAGCAAGCTGGGTAGTAGTGGGATCGTAGTCGATCCACCCATAACCCGGATAGTACACCTCAACCCAGGCGTGGGCCATGTCGGAACGGATCGGGTAATAGTCAAAAGCGCCGCTTTGCAGATCAAGGAAAAAGCCCACCGCGACCCGCGAAGGTATGCCCAGGGAGCGCAGCATAAGGGCCATGGCAAAGGCAAAGTAGGAACAGTACCCCCGTTTCGAATCATAGAGAAACCACGCAAGCTGATCCCCGTCCGGGGCGATTCCGGGCTTCAGGCTGTAGCGGTACTCACCGTGCCTGAGCCGGTCGTATACCGCCTGCGCCATATCTCCGGAAGACAAATAATCCCGGCTTAATTCGCCCGCATACGCGGCAATACGCCCGTTCCCGCCGTATTCGGTATAGTAAGCGTATTCTTCCTCATCCATCCCAAAGTCCCCGGCGGTAAAACCCGAAACCCCGGACTGTCCCCCGCCGTCCGGAACCAGGGGCCGGCGGGGCGAATTGGCCGCAAGAATGTCGGCCGATACATCGCTGACATAACTGGTAACGCCATAGGCCGAATTAAAAGAAGACGCGTCCCAGCTTTCGTAGGGGATAATTTCCCTGGGCTGGTTAATGGCGATAAAAGCGGACGCGTCAAAATTGACCAGAAAGTATTCCTGCCCCACAAAGCGGCCTCCCGGAACATCGGCGCCTTCAACCCTGGTCCGTACTTCGGGCAGCTTCTGGGGGTGGTCAATTTCGTCCTTTTCCTCATGCCGGTAGAATCCCTGCCTTTCGCTGTAGCCCGAAAGTATAAAGCGGCGGAGGTAGATATGGTGATCCTGGGATTCCTTGCGGACAATAAGGATAAGGTCGTCGTTCACCCGGATCTCGCTCTGGAGCTTTAATATTTGGGAAAAGTCAAAGCGGAAAAGGTTCGGCTGGAGAAGCCCCCCTCCCCGTTCCAGGGCCCGTTCCTGGGAAGGGCGGATCATCAGAATACCGGCAGCCAGCGCCAGCACAGCCAGCACCGCCGCCGCCCGGACCCGCTCGCCCCGGCGCACCAGATATTCAGCCGGCATGGAAAACATAAGCGCGAGTAACTGGAAAAGCACTATCGCGGTAAAGAGGACAATCATCGTTACCGGCCAGCGGTAGGCCTCCATTGCGGCGGTACGGAACAGGCAGTAAAATACCAGGAGCAGCAACTGCGCGGCGATAATGTCAAAACGCAGGAAAAAACGGGACCGCGCGGAAAACCAGGTAAAAAGCGCCGCCCAGTAATACGGGAAAAGCGAAACAAAATTGTTGCGGTCAAAGCCAAGGAGCAGGGAATCGAAAATAACGGCGGCGTCCGCGGCGAAGAAGCCTGAAAAGGCGATAAAGGCCCGCGCCGTCCAGGGTACAAAGGCAAGGACGATCAAGGCCGGGACATTCCGCAGGGGCCGCGCGGCGTTTTTCCCGTTTTCCCCGCCCCTGCCCGGCGGCCTGAACCGCATAGCCGCCAGAACCAGGGGAACGGCGAATCCCGCAGCCAGGGACACGGCGAACACCGCCGTATCCGCCACATCCCCGGCCAAAAACCGGAACTGCCAAAGCACCCCGTACAGGGCAAGGGACCTTAGCACAAGGGCAACAGCAGGCGGACTCTCTCCGGCGGACAGGCGGAATTCCATATCCTGCATAGTAACATCTTTAGGGGCGCTCGTGAAGGTTCAGCAATTCAACATCGGCAATTTAACATCTAAAAAAAACGGGGAGGGTTTTACAGAAAAAACGTCTGTTATCCAGCCGCGCAAGGGATAGAAGCGGAAATCCCGCAAGCCCGCCCGCAGCGGGCTGAGGAATTGGAGCGGATAGCCCGGTCCTGCCGCACCGGAGTGCGGCAGGATGCGCCCAAATTCAAAACCACCGCTTTAATAGAGACACGAGAGGCTGTTCCAAAACTTCAGTTTTTGTAACAGCCTTGCCTGCTAGCCTTTTACCGCCTCGGCGTCAAGTTTGGCCAGGATAGAAAGCTCGGTTTCCTTGTCAAAGTACCGGGCCTTTTCCAGCCTGGGGGTAAAGTTGGCGGTATCCCCCACCTTAAAGATATAGTGCGGCTCGGTCCGGGCCACCATCTGCTGGGCCGTGCTGCCTACCGTGGTAAGCCAGAGGTGAATGTCGGCGCCGAGAGGCTCGACAACAGTCACCTTAAGGGAGATGTTGTTTTCGGGCGCGGGAGTTTCAACGTAGGCCATGTCTTCCGGGCGAATGCCGAAGAAAATCTCCTTGCCTACATAATTTCTGATATATTCGGCGTGCTGGGGCAGGGGTTTCAGTTCAAAGGAACCCTCGTCCAGAACCACGGAACCGCCCTTCTCCAGCACCTTGACGGTAAGGAAATTCATCGGCGGGGAGCCGATAAAACCGGCGACAAATTTGTTCACCGGGTAGTTGTAGAGATTCATGGGCGAGCCAATCTGCTGGACCTTGCCGTCCTTCATAACCACGATTTTATTGGCCATGGTCATAGCCTCTACCTGGTCGTGGGTAACGTAGATCATGGTAGCGTCGAGCCGGTGGTGCAGGCTGGAAATCTCCGCGCGCATCTGCACCCGCAGCTTGGCGTCCAGGTTGGACAGCGGCTCGTCAAAGAGGAATACCTTGGGATTGCGGACTATAGCGCGCCCGACAGCGACACGCTGCCGCTGGCCGCCGGAGAGGGCCTTGGGCTTGCGGTCCAGGAATTTATCAATATCAAGTATCTTGGCCGCGTCTTTAACCCGCTTGTCTATCTCGTCCTTCGGGACCTTCTTGATGCGCAGGCCGAAAGCCATATTCTCGTACACCGACATATGCGGGTACAGCGCGTAATTCTGGAATACCATAGCGATATTCCGGTCTTTCGGGGGAACATCGTTCATCAATTCGCCGTCAATATGCAGCTCGCCTTCGGTAATATCCTCCAAACCCGCGACCATACGCAGAGTTGTGGACTTTCCGCAGCCCGATGGTCCGACAAAGACGACAAATTCCTTGTCCTCGACTACTATGTTGGCGTTGTCCACAGCGCGGACATTGCCCTCATAGACCTTGCTAATGTTTTTCAATTCTACTTTTGCCATTTTAGGCCTCCCGTCAGGGTTAGTTTATGTTCTTAAATCTACGCGCATCCCGCCCATTTGTCAATGAAAACCATGCCTGAAAAACCGGGAAGTTGCGGCGGGCGGGCGTTTGCCCATAATTTATCCATAGAAAAACGCATAAAAACCTTCTATCTTCTTATTTTATTGGACAATCGGATATTCCGGGCGCATCCTGCCGCGCCGGGCCTCCGGCCCTCCGCGCCAGGACCGGGCTTTACGCTTGTATCTTTTTTGCCTCCGGCAAAAAAGGATACCGCTTCAATCCCTTGCGCGTTCCGTGGTAGGGAATTTATCGCCGTATTTACCGCAAAGTC
>JAIRZS010000224.1 GCA_031267115.1 Treponema sp. | reverse complement strand
TAAGTATTGCCGGCGAAGATATAGGCGGCCTGGGCGATAAAATAAAAGCCCGGGTAGGCCGCCGTATCGACCGTGTCGATCTTCACGCCCTGGAGGGCGGGGGCGTAGGAGGAAGAGGCGATAACGCCCTGCCCGTCAAACGTCCCCCCGTAGGCCATGCCGGAGATCATGGACCCCGGGAGGTAAACGGGGTTCATTTTCCCGTCCGAGCCGATAAGGCTGTTCGCGCCGTCGGGCTTTTTATCCTGCTTGTTCTCGGCAAGGTCGTTAAACTGCCCCAGCCGGACAGCCGCCTCGCTGCTGTCCGCCGCCGAACGGGCCGAAGCTTCGGCGCTGTCCGCCGCCGAGCGCGAGGCGGCCTCCGCGTCTATCTCCGTTTTCCGGATCACGTCGTTCGCTTCCGAGGGCGTTTTCGCCGACTTAAGGCCCCCGGAAGCGCCGTACATGGCGATCCGGTTATTGGCCGGGGCCGCCGACGCGCCGTGCGCGCTAGCCAGGGCGGCGTGGGCGGCGTCCGCCGCTATCCGCTCCGCCTGCTCCGCGAGTATTTCCTGCTGGAGGTCCGAAGGGGTTATAACGAGCTGCGCTATAAGCCACGCGATATTATGCGCCCCGTCGCCCATGACCGTCCGGTTCTGCCCGGTAAAGCCCGGCGCGTTTTTCACGCACACCTGTTCCCCGTCCAGGGGTATGAGCGCCGAAACCGACGCGTAGTCCCAGGGGACGAATATATTCCGTACCTGTATCGCCTGATCCACTGTCTCCCTCCTACGGGGCGATGTCCCTGATATAAATCCCGTCTATTGTTGTGACAAGGCTGCTTATGTCCTGCTCTATCCGCATGATTTTGATATAGATGTTCCCCCCGAATTTCCGGTATTCCGCAGGCCCCCGGCCAAGCACGTGGTAGACAAGCTGCGCGTTGTTAAACAGCGCCGATTCCTGCCTCCGGATTTCGTTCGACAGCACCATGAGCATAAGGGGGGGCTTTTCCTGCCCCAGTTCCCGCTCCAGGTACACGCCGATTATATCATAGAGCCTGAGGCCGAGCCACTGCGGCCCGAAAAGCCTGATACCCCGGATAAACAGCCGGGGGGAAGCGAAGTGCGCGAGGAGGCCGCCGGCGCGCTCGCGGGCCTCCGTTTCGCTTTCGAGGCAGCTTTTCGCGGTATACGTTTTGTCGTTCCGGTATATCGGGAACAGGAACGCCCGGTTCGAGCTGTCCTGCAGGACATTATTCGATTTTTCGCTGTAGTTCCTCTGGTACTCGACCTGTACCGTGGTGGCGTAGTCGTTCATGCTCAGGGACACGCCGACTTCGCTGATATTCAGGATGTCTATGCCCTTTATTTTCTTTTCCAGCGCGGGGCGGGCATTATTGTCCTTCCGTACCGTGAGCTTCCCCCGCCAGTCGTGCAGCTGCCAGCCGTATATCCCGGAGGACTGGAGGGTCTGGATAATGTCGAAGACCTTCGTTTCTTTTTCGATAAAAAGCCCCACGGTCCCCGTCCCGGAAAGCTCCGCCTGCATTTCCGCCGCGTCGCACTGCCCCTGCCAGGTGTCGCCCATGGCTGTTTCGAGGAGGTACGCGAGGATCGCCCAGTGCGTCCCGTTGGTACGAAAGGTCCCCGTGACCCGGACCTCGTAGGGTTCGTTCCCATAATCGGGAACGCCGTTCGGGAGGAGGGGGAGGCACTTGCCCGCGGGGAGGGTGAACGTGCCGTTCCCGGCGAGGGACTGCGATCCGGTCTGGTCCGCCCATACGTCGCCGTCCTTGTTCTGCCCGGTTTCCGGCTGGGTCATCTTTACTTCCACTTTCGACAGGGAGGTTATTACCGAGGCGGCGCGGAAGGTGCGGTATTCCTTGTAAACGGTTTTCGCCGCGTCGGCGTACACCTCCGCCTGGTCTACGCACACCGCCGGGACCCCCCGGCAGAACCCGAAAGCCTCCTGCTTGTTCTTCCCGTAGTAAGCCTCTTTCATGTAGGGGTACCCGTCTTTGGCGAACACCTCCGCGGCGACCGGGACGTTGAGCTTTTCCCGCCGGTCGGCGGCCTTTATCGTCACGGAGCCCAGGGTGATTTCCGCTTCCTCGGCGAACATGCTGCCGAGCGGGATTTTCGTTACCCCGTCCAGGGAATAGGAAGTCTCGATATTGTTGCCCAGGATTCCGGTAATGCTGTCGAACTCGCCCGCGGCGGGGATCGTATAGCTCCCCCCGGCAAGCTTCATCTTGGAGTATTCGAGATTGTCCGCCTCGATAAGGTATTTCAGCTTCACGCCGAGGCCCGCCGAATACTTCTGCCCGCCGAAAAACCGCGTTTTCCCGGTGGAGCGGCCTATCACCGATCCGCAGGCGTGGGACAGAAAAAGCCACGCGGGGCAGCCCCGGTCATAGTGGACGTACAGGATCCCCCCGTCCTGCGCCCAGGAGCGGGGGGCCGCCCTCGTGCCGGCGAGGTCCCTTTTCACGTACGCTATGCCGTCGATAATTACGCCGTCGGCCGTGAAGGGCTGCGAGGGCACGGCGGGGTCCGCTTCCACGTTATCGAGGGCTTCCGGCTGCGGGCCGTAGAGGAGGTAGCGCCATACGGGGGCCTCGTAAACGCAGGCGGGAAGGAGGGTCCCGGTCCGGCTGACGGAAAGGTACTGCTCGGCCACCTACCACATCCGGTAAATCCGCAGGTAGCCGGAAGACGAGGATTTGAGGCTGCCGCCGCCGTCCCCCCCGTAGCCGTCACTAGCCTTCCCGCCGCCCCCGCCGCCTTGGAAATGGTTGGCAAACGGCATAAGCGCGTTGTCTTGCAATGCTTTCGACGCCCCGCCTTTGCCGTTAACATCCCCGGCGTTATGCGATGTTCCTCCCGCCCCGCTGCCGCCCGGCTGCCCGTAGCCCCCGCCGGGATCGGCGCCGGATCCGCCCGCGTTTCCGCCTCTGGCGTAACCGCTTCCCCCCCCGCTATTCCCGCTTCCGCTTCCGCCGCTCGCGCCCCCGCTGCCGCCCGCGCCGTTATTCCCTCCCCCGCCGGCCCGGTCCGTTTTAGATCCGGATCCGCCGTTGCCGCCGGTACCGTAACCTCCCGCGCCGCCGCCGCCGCCGCCGTCATTGTTATTATCCCCGCCGCTTGCCCCGCCGCCGCCGGATCCGCCGAGCGCCTTGTAAATTACCCCGTCTATAATGCAGTAAGACAAGCCCCCGGAACACCCGCCGCCCCCTCCGCCGGCTCCGGTATATTCCCCGCCGTCGCCCCCGTTATTCCCGTCGCCTCCCGCCGACAGGACGGCGGTTTTCTCTTTCTCGGCTAATAGCGTAACCGTTACGGCCTGCCCTTCGGCGCCTGCCCCTCCGGCAGAAGTAATACTGCCGTCACCGGTCGCGTTCCCGCCGTTCCCGCCTTTGCCTCCTTTTATATCGATTCTATACATGCCCCGTTGCAAGGCGGCGGTGTTCTCGCTATTGATATTCCCGGAACTTATTAAATACCCGCCTGTTGCCGGGATAGCCTGCTCCGTATTGACGGCGCGTATGGCGTTGTAGCTGTCGAGGATTACTTTCCCGTTGTACTGGCTCCCCCCGCCGCTCCCGGTGAAGTAAAGCTTCGCCACCGCCCGGCTGTTCCCGCTGTACCAGCCGCCTTTGGCCGAATCCCAGGAGGGCGCCGTTGCCGAGTAGGCGAAGCTCGCGGAGGCCCCGTTCGGCGCGCAGTAGATGTAGTTCACCCCCGCAGCCGGCGTGCCGGATATAGCCTCGCTGGCCATGCACTTGTAGAGGCTCCCCCCTATCTCGACGCGGCTCCCCGCTTCCGCCTGGGGGGCGCCGGTGCCGTTCATGCTCGTAAGGCCCAGGGCCAGGAAGCCCCCGGCTTCGAAGGTTGTTTTCTGGATAAGCTGCGCCCACTGGGTGTAGTTTATTTTGTCGCCAAGCGGCTCGGTAAATATCGCTGCCATTATCTGGCCTCCTCGTAGCTTATATCGGTGTCCCAGTAAAACCCGTTGCCGTCGTGCTTGCGCCACTTCCCGGCCTCGGCTATTGTTACGTACAGGTCTGTCCCCTCGTAGGGGCTGATGTAGTGGTTCAGGTGGAGCTGTACTTCGTCGATATACTCCCGCATCGCCCGCCGCTCCCCGTCCGTGACGCGCTTCCACTGGAGCGAGAGGGCCTCCAGGGTTACCCCGGCC
>JAIRZS010000209.1 GCA_031267115.1 Treponema sp. | reverse complement strand
CTCGAAGCTTGAAAAATTTGATAACCCCGTATGGGGTCCTTATACCAAAGTCTCCTGGCTTGCGGGCGGGCCTGGCCGAAACGGTGTTTCGGATTTGCCCTGCCGGTTCCGCCGGCCTTCCCGACCCCGATGGGTCAGTGGCCGTCTGGCGGAACCGGCCGCCTTGCGGCGGATGCCCGGTTACAGTTACGGGATAGCGGGGGAATTTCACCCCTCTTCCTCTGAAGTATATGCAGAGATTTTATCACGGGCTTTTTGTTTTTGTCAACACTTTGGATTGAATTTTTGAAGAAAATCTTCTAACGTAAAACAGTGGGCGTCTGTGGACGCAAACCGCGGGTGCAAGGACAGCGTATTTTTATGGCTATCCGGCAGGGCCGGTGCCTTACGGAAATTGTACGGTAAGTACATGCGCGTATGGAACGCGCAAGGGATAGAAGCGGTATCCTTTTTTGCCGCAGGCAAAAAAGATACAAGCGTATAGCCCGGTCCGGACCGCAGGGCCGGATGCGCCCGGATTCCGCTCTGAAATATGAAATTGGCGCGTATGCAGGCAGACGGCTTTCCGTTCCTCGCGCTTAGATGGTATGCTGGTCGGTGAATTCGTCGCCGGGGGAAATTTCTCCCGGCTTTGAGGCGCGGGGAAGGCTGTTGTGGAGGGATTTGGATTTTTTTATTTGGGACCCCTGGCGATACTGCTGGGATTCTTGCTGGATCTGCTTTTAGGCGATCCCCCTTCGCTGCCTCACCCTGTCCGGGGGATAGGGTTTCTGGTTTCGCGGGGGGAAAAAGCGCTGCGGGGAATATTCGGCGTCCGTGAGCGCCTTGCGGGGACGGTGCTGGCCGCCGCTGTGGGGTTTATTGTTTTTTCATTTTCCCTGGCGCTGCTGTTTGTGTTTTACCGTATCAATGTCTGGGCCGGCTTCCTGGCTGAGACGGTACTCTGCTGGCAGGTCCAGGCGGCCCGGTGTATGCAGATAGAAGCGGCGAAGGTGTATGCCGCCGCGGAGTCAGGCGATCTCCCGCTGGCCCGCAAAGCGGTATCGATGATAGTGGGAAGGGATACGGCAAATCTGTCCATGGGGCAGGTGATCAAGGCGGCAGTAGAAACGGTGGCGGAGAACCTTTCCGACGGGGTTATCGCCCCGCTGTTTTTTACCGCGCTGGGAGGCCCCGCCCTGGGGATGTTCTACAAGGCGGCGAATACTATGGATTCCATGATAGGCTACGACGATGAACGCTACCTTCTTTTCGGCAGAAGCGCCGCCAGGCTCGATGACGCGTTAAATTGGATACCGGCCCGTTTAAGCGGCAGGCTGCTGATCCTGGCGGCGGCGGTCCTGGGCTTTGACCGCAAAAACGCCGCGAAGGTATACAGGCGGGACCGGGGCAATCATGCCAGCCCCAACAGCGGGCACCCCGAAGCGGCCTGCGCCGGCGCGCTGGGGCTTGCCCTGGCGGGGAACGCGTGGTACGGGGGGAAGCTTTTGGAAAAGCCGGTTATCGGAGACGCCCTGCGGGAGCCTGTCCCCGCCGATATTCTTTCCGCAGTGAGGCTTATGTACGGCGCGGAACTTATTTTCCTGGCCCCGGCGCTGGCGGCGAGCCTTGGCCTGCGCTTTGCCGTTTTTGCCCTGGCAGGTTTCCCGGGGACGCCGTGAATAAATACGATCATGGCGGCAATATCTACGGCGTAAAGGCGGGTTCGCCGGGGAAAATCCTGGATTTTTCCGCCAATTCCAGCCCCCTGGGCGTCCCCTCCGGCGTGCTGGACGCTGTCCGCCGGGAAGCGCCGGGTTTCGATATCTATCCCGATCCCCTCTGCGGGAAACTCCGGGAGGCTCTGGGAAAACACTGCCGCTGCGATCCTGAAAGGATAGTCTGCGGGAACGGCGCGGCGGACTTGATTTACCGGATAGTGAAACACCTGCGCCCCCGGCGGGCCCTTGTCGCGGCCCCGTCTTTTTCCGAATATGAAAGGGCGCTGGAATCCGAAGGGGCCGAAATAGTCTTTTATCCCCTTTCCGGCCCCTGTTTCGGGGGGGACGCGGGGATACTGTCTTTCATATCCGCCGGAACGGATATGCTTTTTCTCTGCAACCCCAATAACCCCACGGGCATACTCTGGGACAGGCGGCTGATGGAATCCGTTGTAGAAAAATGCGCCGGTACCGGCACGGTTGCCGTTATTGACGAATGTTTTAACGGATTTCTGGATGATCCGGCGGGCAATTCGGTACAGGGGTTTCTCGATCGCGCTCCGGGCCTTGTCGTTTTGAACGCCTTTACCAAGCTTTACGGTATGGCCGGTTTCCGGCTTGGGTATATGCTCTGCGGGTCGGAGGAAATCAGCCGGGGGGTGGCCGGCACGGGGCAGCCCTGGAGCGTTTCTGCCGTCGCCCAGGCTGCGGGGATTGCCGCGCTGGAAGATTCGGCCTATATCGCGGAATTGCGGCGGCTTGTTAAGGCCGAAAGGGCGTTTATGAAGGCCGCCCTTGCTGATCTGGGCCTGGAAGTTTTGGGGGGAGAGGCCAATTATATTTTTTTCAGGCTGGGCGGGGATTCCGGTTTTTCAAAACCGGATTTTTCCGCTTCGCTTCTTTCAAGGGGATTCCTGCTGCGCGGCTGCGCCAATTATCCGGGGCTGGACGATTCGTACTACCGGATTTGCCTGCGGAAACACGCGGAAAACGAATCGCTTGTTCGGGCTTTGCGGGGCTTGCGGGGCAAGGGGCGGTAATGCGGCGGCCCGGACTGCCGGGCGCGAAACAGAGGCAGCGGGGTCTGTATGCCGGCATGAAAGGGGGATTGGGATGAACGGGCTGATACATATTTACGCGGGAAACGGCAAAGGCAAAACCACCGCGGCGATCGGTTTGTGCGTACGCGCGGCGGGAAGGGGTAAAAAGATTATCTTTGCCCAGTTTTTAAAAACCCAGGATACCGGGGAGCTTGGTTCTTTTGAAAAACTCGGCATAACGGTTATCCGATCAACGCTCCGCCTCGGGTTTACCAACGCCATGGACGGCGAGACGAAGAAACTATGCGCCGAAGAACAGAAAAAAATCATGAAAAAGATACGGGAACGGCTGTCCGGCGAGGCGGCGGATCTGCTGGTCCTTGACGAAATCCTTGACGCGGTGAATATCAACATGCTCGACGAGGCGGAACTCCGTTCCCTCATAGAAAACAAACCGGCGGAATTGGAGATTGTGCTTACCGGCAGGAATCCCGCCCCCTGGCTCGCCGAAGCTGCCGACTATATTTCCGATGTCCGGAAGGTAAAGCACCCGTATGACCGGGGTATTAAGGCGAGGGCGGGGATTGAATGGTGAAAAACAGGGGCGCGGAATT
>JAIRZS010000201.1 GCA_031267115.1 Treponema sp. | reverse complement strand
TCCCTGACGGCGGGCGTCTCCCGGCTGATGTTTTCCACCGGCTCCCCGGCCTCTTCCGCGCCGGGATAGGCCCGCATCGCGGCTTCCGTCTCCGCGGCTTTCGCCGCCGCCAGTTCCGCAGCCGCTATCTCCGCCGCCGCTTGCTTTGCGGCCTCCGCTTCCGCCCTCGCCGCCGCTTGCCTGGCGGCTTCCGCGTTCACCGCCGCCTGCTTTGCGGCCTCCGCCTCTGCCTCCGCTAACCTGGCGGCCTCGGCTTCCGCCGCCGCTAACTTTGCCGCTTCCGCGTTCGCCGCCGCCTGCCTGGCAGCCTCGGCTTCCGCCGCCGTCTGCCTGGCGGCTTCCGCATTCGCCGCCGCCTGCTTTGCGGCCTCCGCCTCTGCCGCCGCTAACCTGGCGGCCTCTGCCTCCGCTGCTGTCGCTAACCTGGCCGCCTCTGCTTCCGCCGCCGCCTGCCTGGCGGCCTCCGCCTCCGCTGCCGCCTGCTTTGCGGCCTCTGCTCTCGCCGCCGCCTGCTTTGCGGCCTCGGCCTCTGCCGCCGCTAACCTGGCGGCCTCTGCCTCCGCTGCCGCCGCCCGCCTGTCTTCACCGGACGGGGACAGCGGCAGCCAATGGGCGTACAGCGTAACATCGGCGTCCAGCGTCCGGGGCCACTCGCCGTATTTTGCCCCGCTGCCCCCAGCCCCGGCGTACCAGCCCTGGAAGCTGTAACCAGGCCGCGCGGGGGGGACGGGTTCGCTTACCGCCGTCCCCGCCTTCCCGGTTACGGGCGGAATCTCGCTCCCCCCCTGGGTATCAAAGGTAATGGTATACTGCGCGGGCCGCCGGCACCCGTATTGCGCCAAAACGATGCCCAGAATACCCGCCAGGGCGCATAACAGCGCCAGCCTGCGGAAACCGCAATTCCCCGAACCGTGCGTCATTATAGAACCCTCCTTACGCGGATATAAAAAGCCGGGCCATACCCGGAAAGATTACCAAGAGGAAAAGTAAGAATTGCAGAGAAAGAAATAAATGTAATTGAAGGTGAGTATTATATATAAGAGAGAGAGAGAGAGAGAGAGAGAGAGAGAGAGAGAGAGAGAGAGAGCAAAGACCGAGCCCACATCACGCGATTTTCAAAGAAATCTTCAAAAAAAATCACTTTTCCCGCGAAAACCAATAAACCGCGCCGCTTTCTTCTTATCATAACTGGATTTATAGTAACATTAGTGTCCCGCTCTGTCAAGCAAAAACAGTGAGCGGTTAGCGGTGAGCCGGGTGGGGTCAGACCCCCCTTTTGAGTGAAAGAGTAGGGTCTGACCCCTGCTTTTGAATGAAGGGAGGGCCGTCCGGGGGCATCAATACAGGGTTTTACCGCTAAGTCAAATCGAACCAGAGGTTCGAAGTCGAATAAGTTTGCTAAGCGCGATATGAAAGCGATGCTTCTTTCCTTCCTTCTTATACTTCTTTTACTTTTTCGACTTTGCGGTAGAATCTCCGTATAATGTCTGACACTGGGGAACGCGCAAGGGATTGGAGGGGAAGCAGACCCGCCGTAGGCGGGGCCGGAGCGATAGCGGAGCCCCGGAAAGCCCGGTCCCCGGCGGAGCCGGGGATGCGCCCGGAGCATTGACAACAGAGGGACGGTTCCCTATCCTGAGTGGCATGGCGTTCCGTTTTCTCCATACCGCAGACCTCCACCTGGGGAGGGTCTTTCACGAACACCCGCTTCTTGAGGATCAGGCGTTTATGCTGGACCAGCTTGCGGATGTTCTGGCCGGCGATTCTTACCGGGCGCTTGTTATCGCGGGCGATGTCTATGACCGGTCGATCCCTTCGCCCGGCGCGGTAAGCCTTTTCGGCGGCTTTCTGGGAAAGCTCAAGGCGCGCCGCCCGGACCTTGAGGTGCTGATACTGCCGGGGAACCACGATTCGGCGTCCCGGCTCGGGTTCGGCAAAGAGCTTTTCGCGGAGCTGGGGATACATTTTGTTACCGAACCCGAAGACGCCTGCAAGCCGGTAATTGTGCGGGGCAATGGCGCGGATGCAAGCTGCGCCTTTTTCCTGCTCCCCTTTCTGCACCCCGGCAGCCTGGCCTGCCGGGACGGAAGCCTGACTTGCCGGGACGGAAGTCTGGGCCGCAGCGAGGGCGGCCCGCCTGAGGAAAGCGCGGGTACGGGCGAAGGCTCCGGCGCGGGGGAAGGCCCCGGCGAGGCCCCGGAGGCCGGGGGTTTTCTCCGATCCCAGGCCCGTCTCGCGGAAGAGGCGGCGGCGCGGCTTGAGAAGGCCAGGCGGGAAGCGCTTGAGAACGAGGCGGGGCATACGGTCCTGGCCGCGCATCTTTTTGCCTCGGGCGGGGCGGAAAGCGATTCGGAGCGGGTCTTTCTTGGCAGCGCCGAGAGGGTGGACGCGGGGCTTTTCGCGGGTTTCGACTATGCCGCGCTGGGCCATCTGCACCGGTACCAGAAGGCGGGCGGGAACTGCTGGTATTCGGGAAGCCCCCTTGCCTATTCGTTTGACGAGGCGGAAAAATCTGAAAAGTGTTTTCTTTCTGTTGAACTGGGCGGCGGCGAACCGGAAAGCGGCGGGCCGGGCGGTGTTACGGTTACCCCTGTCCCGGTAAAGCCCCTGCGCGGCTTGAGGCGGCTCAGGGGAAATTTCAGCCGCTTTTTCAGTGACGCATCCGATCCTGCCCTTAAGGAAGCGGAGAATGATTATTTGGAAATTATCCTTGGCGATTCAAGCCTTGTGGAGAATCCCCTGCCGCTTTTGAGGCGGCGCTTCCCGTGGATTCTTTCGGTAAAGCAGGAAGAGGCCCTTGCCTTTCTGCGCGGGAATTTTCCGGCCCTTCCCCGCGCGGCGGAGTCGGAGTACGGCCAGGAACGCAGGGGGCCTGCGGAAGACTTTGAGGATTTTCTTGCCGATATTTACGGCGATCCGGAAGGGGCGGGCCTTGAAGACCTGGCCCGGGAAAACCGGGAAAAAATTGAGCTTTTCAGGGAACTCCTCGCGGAAATCGAGGCGGCGCAATGAAGCCTGTATTGCTTACCATGCAAAATTTCGGCCCTTTTGCGGGAAGGGAAGTTGTCGATTTTGACGCGCTGGACGATATTTTCCTTATTACCGGCAAGACGGGCTCGGGAAAGACCAGTATCTTTGACGCGCTCTGCTTTGCCCTCTACGGGAAAGTTCCGGGAAGCCGGGGGGATCATCTGGCTCGGCTTAAAAGCGATTATACCCAGGAGGGGGACGAATGCGTGGTTTCCCTGGAATTCCTGGCCGGGGAAAAACGCTACCGGGTGGAAAGGTCCCCCAAACGGGAAAAACGGAAACAGCGGGAAAAAGGTCCTGACGAATTTGCCGCGCTCTACGAGATACGCCGGGACGGTACTGTCCCGCTTAACACAAAAAAAGCCGAAACTGATGAAAATATCCGTTCCCTTATCGGGCTGGACGCGGAGGAATTCTTCAAGATAGTGCTGCTCCCCCAGGGGGAATTTGCCGAGTTTTTGAAACAGAATACGGCCAAACGCCGCGAAGTGCTGGGAAAGCTCTTCCCCATCGAAACAGCCGCCCGGATAAAGGACCTTGCCGCGGAAAAAGCAAACCAGTTGAACGCGGAAACCAGGGAAGCCGCGAAAACCCTTGAGGAGATTACCAGGCGTGTCTCGTTCGATACTTTGGACGGACTGCGGGAACAGGCCGAGGCGGAACTGCGGGAGGCGCGGGAAAAAACCAGGGCTTTGGCTGGCAAGGCTGAAAAACTTAAAAACGCCCTTGCCATAAGGCAGAGCGAGGCGTCCGTGCGCGGGCGGCTTCTGGAGGCGGAAGAGAAAGCCGCGCGTAACGGGGAGGAAGCGGGGATAATCGCGGAAAAAGAAAAACGCCGCGAGCTTTTAAGGGAAGCCCTGCCGCTCTCCGGGCTTTTAAACGGCGAGGCCGAAAAGAAGGCGGCCCTTCTTGAAAGCGAGGCCGCGCTTAAAGAGGCCCTGGAGGAAAAGGAAGAGGCCGGGCGGGCCCTGGCCGTTGCGGAAGACAGGGCAAAGGAAACGCCCGCCCTTGAGGCCGAGACGCGGGAACTTCGGGAAAGGCGGCCCGCCGTTGCGGAAATGCTGGCGGAGGAAGAGAAGCTTGCCCGGACCGGGAAAGAAAAGGAAGCGCTGCGCGTTAAGACAGAAGCGCTTTCCCTTGAAACGGGCAGATTCGGGGAACTGCTTGCCGAAACGGAAAATGAAATACAAAGGCTGGAAACCGCGGCCCGGAAAACCGACGAGATTGAACTCCATCTTGAGGGCGCGAGGGCCGTGATGGAGCGCCTGAGGGACCTGAAAAAAATAGCCGCCGAAGGGGAATTTTCCCTTGCCGCTGAAAAAGAAGCGGGGGAAGCGGCGGAAAAACTGCGCGGCGAATGTGAAGAACTTTCCCGGCGCGTGCCTGTTCTGGAAGAAGAACTCGCGCGGCTCAGGCAGGAAAAAGAAAGGCATGAGCGCGGGGACCTTGCGGCCCACCTTGCCGTAGAACTCAGGCGCGGGGAACCCTGCCCTGTCTGCGGCTCCCTGGAACACCCGGTCCCCGCGCCCGCGCCCGCGCCGCTTTTCGGCGCCGGCGAACGCATTGCCTCCCTGGAAGGCGCGGCCCGGGACGGGCGGAGCGGCCTTGCCGAAAAGTCCGCCGAACAGAAGGGCCGCGAGCAGGAGCAGCGCCGGGCGGCCGCGAAAGCGCGGGAACTGCTCGCCGCCGCCGCGGGCCTCAAGGGGGAAATCGCCTCCTGCGAGGCGGAAAGGGAAGCGGGCGGCGCGTACAGCGATACCACGCAGGAAAAGGAAGGAACCGGAACCGCGCTCCGCCTTTTTGCCGGAGCGGCGGACCGCCTGCCCTCCCAGGCGGAAACAGAAGAACTGTTAAAGGCGCAGGTGCAGCTGGTAAACAGCCTGCTCGCAAAACAGAAAGCCGTAAGGCAGGCGGCGGGCCGCCTCGCGGAACTGAGGCGCGAGCAGGACTCGCGCAGAAAAGAAAGCGCGGAAAAGGAAAAAGAGCTGGCCGCGCTTGGCGAAAAACTGAAAAACCTCTCCGCTACAGCTTCCGAAACCCGGCAAAAGCACGAGCGCGTTTTGGAAGAAGCCCGCCGCGCCCTTGCCGGGACTCAGGCCGGCGGCGCGGTGCAACAGAGGAGCGCGGCGGACATTCTCGCGGCCATAGACCGCCGCCTTGCCGAAGCCGAAGAAGCCATAAGGCGTAACCGGGACGGGCGGGAAAAGGCCGGGCATACTTTCGCGGCGGCGGCGGCCCGGGAGGAAAGCCTTGAAAACCGCAGGGCCGAAGCGCGGAAACAGTACCGCGAAGCGGCGGAGGCTCTGGAAACGGCGCTGGCGTCTTCCCCCTTCGAAAACACGGAAGCCCTGCGCGGGGCGCTGGCGGACGCCGCCGGCGAGGCCGCCCTGGAAGAGGAGATAAACCGCTGGAAAGAAGAACGGTCCTGGCTTGCCTCGCTCAAGGCGGAATTGCTGCGTTCTCTCGACGTGGTACAGGCGGATCTGCGCTCCCTGGGGGAAGCGTCTGAAATACCTGAAATAGAAGAAATAAGGCGGGAACTCTCGGAACTGGCAATTGACCAGGAAAAGGCGGAAGAGGAGCGGGACCGGGCAAGCGGCAAAATCGCGGCCCTGGAGCAGGACGCGCAGTTGCTGCGCGAAACCAGCGAGCGGTACGAAGAACTGCGGCAAAAGAGCCGGCGCTATACCGCGCTGTCAAAGGATCTGCGCGGCGACAATCCCAAAAAGAGGCCGTTTGACGCATGGCTGCTGGGCCGTTATCTGGAAGAAGTCGCCGCCTTCGCCACCCGCCGCCTTGAGCGGATGAGCGAGGGCCGCTACTCCCTGCTCCTCGATTCCGGCGGCGAAAAGGGCCGCGCCTGGACAGGGCTTGATCTCGCGGTTTTTGACGCCTATACCGGGAAGTGCCGGCCCTGCGCCACGCTTTCCGGGGGCGAAAGTTTCATGGCCTCCATCAGCCTGGCGCTGGGGCTTGCGGATTCCATCCAGAACCGTTCCGGCGGGGTACGGCTGGACGCGGTATTTATCGACGAGGGCTTCGGCAGCCTGGACGACGCCACCCTTGATCTGGCGATGACCGTGCTTGACGAACTGCGCGCCCACCGCATGGTAGGGCTTATCTCCCATGTCGCCGACATGCGTTCCCGGATTTCCAGCCGCATCGAAGTAATCAAGTCGGGCTCAGGTTCCCGGATCAGGCTTGACAGCGCCCGTATTCCGTTACAAGATGAAGAAGCCGCTTTGTAGCGGCATAAGTATTTGCGGGGAATAGCGAAAATCGGCGGAATGGAGGGGCTTTCAGCCCCGAAATGAGCCGATTGAAAGCGAAAGGGGGCGATAGCCCCCTTTGTTAAAGCATTAGAGAACAAGAAAAGTTCTGAAATTGCGCTATGACTAAATAGTTACACAGCATAAGGTATTAGAGGTATTATATGTTTGAATACAAAACGCGGGGAACCTGTTCCACAAAAATTACTTTTGACATAAGCGATGGAAAGATACACCAGCTTGCCTTTAAGGACGGCTGCGAGGGCAACCTCAGCGGAATCTCGAAACTTGCGGAAGGCATGGACGCCCGCCATCTGGCCTCCCTGCTTAAAGGCACCAAATGCGGCCGGAAAAGCACTTCCTGCCCCGATCAGCTGGCCATAGCCATAGAGCGGGCCCTGTCCGGAGAGCCGCGCTAAACGCGAACGGGCCGGGCCGCCGCCTGCCGCGCCCCGAAAACAAACAAAAAAGGATATAAATATATGGGCGATACGGTTAAACCCCGATCCCTCGCGGATACCCTTATAAAACTCGATAACAGTTTTGGCGTTACCGGCGACGAAGAGGAAACAGCGGAAGCGTTAAAAGAAGAGATGGAAAATCTTTACGATGAATACTTCGCGGACGCCCAGGGAAACCAGATCTATGTCCGGCACGGGAAAAACAGGGACAAGAGGGTCCTGCTGTCCGCCCACATGGACGAAATCGGCTATATCGTCAAATCCATTGACAAATCCGGTTTTGCCCGCATTTTCCCCGTAGGTTTTCACGACGACCGCATGTCGATAAACCAGGCGCTTGTATTCCGCACCGCGGAGGGAAAAAAAGTACAGGGCGTAACCGGCGGCAAACCCGCCCATATAGTCAGCGAGGAAGAACGCGCAAGGGCCGCCAGGATCAGCGAGCTTTTTGTAGATTTCGGAACCCGGAGCGCGGAAGAGACCCGCTCCCTGGGGCTGGAAATCGGCGACTACGGCGGCTTTGACCGCGCGGGGCATTTTCTCAACGGCACGGATTACTACACAGGAAAATCCATCGACGACCGGGGCGGCCTTGCGGTACTGGTAGAAGTACTGCGCCGCCTGAAAGGCCGGGACATCGAACCTTCCGTATACATAGCCGGCAGCGTCCAGGAAGAAACAGGAATGCGCGCGGGGAACCCCCTGGTCAACCAGGTAAAGCCGGAACTGTTTCTCGCCGTAGACGGCACCATTCCCGGCGACATACCCTCCCTAAGCTACGAAGAATGTTCCCAGAAACTCGGCGGCGGCGTAGGGATCAAATTCTACGACTGGGACTCCGGCATCACCTGCGGAAACAGCGTACCCAGAAAACTCACCGGCCGCATGATCGCCGTCGCGAAAAAACACGGCATCCCCTTCCAGCGGGAAGTGATCATGGGCGGCGGGACCGACGCGTGGAACGCGTGGCAGGCCGGAACCGGCTGCCTTGCCGGCGGGGTAAGCATCCCCATGCGCTACATGCACACCGCGGTCGGCGTCCTGAAACTGAGCGACCTCGACATCTGCGCCGAGTACCTGGTCAAATACCTCGAAGACTACGTCACCCTCTAGCAGCCTGTTGCGCTTTGCGTTTGGGCGCATCCGCGCGCCTTCGGCGCACGGACCGGGCTTTACGCTTGTATCTTTTTTGCCTTTGGCAAAAAAGGATACCGCTTCAATCCCTTGCGCTGCTGTAAAACGGCATCCCTGCCGTTTTACAGCTTTGAGTTTTTGCGGGGCAAAAACTCATGAATCGTCGCAGCCGGCATCCATGCCGTAAGTGCCAGGCACTAAATTTATCGGATTTTTTAACCACGAAGCCGAGAAAGTCGAATAAGTTGAATAAGTTGAATAAGTTTTCACTTGTTTGACTTCTTCGACTTTGCGGTAAAAATTCTTCACTTTAACAATTTTATAATTCTCTACTTTACAGGCAAATATAAAATGAGCCTCCGCGCGGTATCTTAAGCGTTGCGTTAGTTCGAACGGAGGCTCGTTCGATAGGAAGCTTATTAAACCAGACTTTCCAATCAAGAATCTAAAAACGCTTCGTTGAGGGTTACTCCAAACTTCGCGCCAATCGCTCTCAAATTTTTATCGCTTATCGTTTGCTTGATAGGGAGGCCGGTACTTAGAACCTTGACATAAATGGCGGCGGCAGCTTCGATGGTATGCATGAGGCCAAAGGTTTCGTCGAAATCGGAACCCGTACAAAAGAGGCCGTGATGCGCCCATACAGCGGCGCTGTATTCCTTCATAAGCTCGGAGGTAGCCAAAGCGAT
>JAIRZS010000139.1 GCA_031267115.1 Treponema sp. | reverse complement strand
CGGGAACGCTCCGCGCCCCTCCTATCCCTTGCGCCCCAGGGGGTTTTCCGCCCTTTGGGCGGCTCCGTTTCCCTCAACGAAAGTAAATGCAGGAGCCCTGGGGCCTTACTCGATCCTGCGTACCGCGCGGAAGAGGTCTTCCCGGCTGATTTCTTTCCAGATGGGCCGGCCGTGGGGGCAGCGCGGTATGGGCAGGCGCAGGGCGGCTTCGGCCAGGGCCAGGGCGGTCCCGTCGTCAAGGTAGTCCCCGTCCTTTACCGCCCCGTGGCAGGAAAGCGTGGCGGCCCAGCGTTCGGCCATATTTTCGCGCGATTTTTCCAGTTCCAGGATTTCCCGCACTGTCTCCGGATCGGAAAGTTTCCAGTTTTCGGGCAGGGCGGTTATGCGCCAGGAGCCGTCCTCTCCCTCGATCCTGATGCCGAGTCTCGAGAAGGCGTCCCGCTCCCTTTCAAGAAAGCGGTCGCCCTCTTCGCCGTCGGTGGAGAAGGGGATGGGGACGAGCAGTTCCTGCGCGGGGACAGGCCCGGCCAGAACGCGGTCGTACAGGAGCCGCTCGTGGGCCGCGTGCTGGTCGATGATGAAGAGCCGGTCCGCCCATTCAACCAGAATGAAAAGCGAGAAAACCCTTCCCGCGAGCCGCGGCCTCTTGCCCGGCACGGCGCCGTTTTCCGGGGAGAAGCGCCGGACCGCGTCCGAAACCGCGGCCCCTTCGGGCGGGAAGCCCCCGCTCGCGGCATTTGCGGCACTTGCCGGCCCTTCTGCGGAAACCCGGAAGCCCGGAAGCGGGCCAAGGGGATCGATGTGCGCCGGGCCGTCCGGCAGGGCTTCCAGGGCAAGGCGCCTTATGCTTTCGTTTCCCGTTTCCGTTTCAAACCAGGAAGGCGCGTCCGTGCCGCCGTCTTTTCCGGAAGCGGCGGAAGCGGGGTCGGGAAAGGCCGCCCCGGCCGCGAAACTGCGCCGGGCATAGTCGCCCAGCGCGGAAGTGACGGCGTGGTGTATCGCGCCGGGATCGCGGAAACGGGCCTCCCGTTTCGCGGGGTGGATGTTGAAGTCCGCGAGGGAGGGATCGATGTCGATAAAAATAGCGCCTACCGGGTGGACGCCGTTGGGAAACCAGTGCTGAAGCCCGTATTCAAAGGCCTGTATCAGGCTGAAATCCTGGATGCGCCTGCCGTTCGCGAAACAGTACTGCTGCCGCCTGTCGGAACGGTAGAGCTCCGGCCCTCCCGCCACAATCACAGCCGAAAAACCCGGCCCGTTCGCGGCAATCTCCCGGAGGAAAACCGCCTCCGCCCTGTCAAGAAGCGCCTGGGCAAAACGTTCTTTGTAGGAAGCGGCGGGAGGGAAGCCGCATTTTAATTTTCCGTCCTGGATAAAACGGAAATTCAGCGCGGGGAAAGCGAGTGCCTTTTCAATAAAAACCTGGCGGCAGAGCTGCGCCTCGCTCCCCTCCCGCTTGAGGAATCGCTTGCGCGCGGGGATGGTATCGAAAAGCCTGAGCGCGCGCACGCTGGAACCTTTTACCCGGCTCGACCGGGTCAGGCGCGTCCCGCCCGCGCCGCCCGGGCCTGTTTCCAAAAGCCACGCCCCGCGGCCGTCCTCGCTTGACAGTATTTCAAGCCGGGAAACCGCCGCGGCAGCGGCAAGGGCCTCCCCCCGGAAGCCCAGGGTTTCCGCGGTATTAAGGTCGTCCAGGGAGCGTATCTTGCTTGTGGCGTGGGTTTCAAAACAAAGCCCAAGATCTTCCCTGCTCATGCCGCTCCCGTTGTCGGTTACTTCGGCCCTCTGAATCCCGCCCCCCTCGATGATCGCCTCGCAGGCGGAAGCGCCGCAGTCAATAGCGTTGTCCAGGAATTCCCGCACCAGCGCGGCGGGCCTGTCGATCACTTCGCCCGCGGCTATCTTCCGCGCTTCGAAAGGCGGAAGGATCTCTATCCGGCGGCGGCCCGTACCAGAAAGATCCATTGCCCCTTATCCCTCGTCGTCAAAGAGGCTTAGTTCCGCATCCTCCGATTCAGGCTTTGCCTCGGGGCCGTTCATCAGAATATCTATCCGGCTTTCCACTTTTTCCAGATCCTTTTCAAGCGACCGCGCAAGCTTTATCCCCTCTTCAAAAGCCTTAAGCGCGTCGTCCAGGGGAAGCTCCGGCTTGCGTATCGTTTCTCCCAGGGACTCAAGCCGCACAAGCCTTTCCTCAAAATTTTTCATATTAACCCCTTTTACCGTGGGCGGCATTTTTACCGGCATTGCCGCCGCCGGTTTCGACAGAATTTGCCGTAGCGCCGATGATCCCGGCCAGCGGCCTTATCACAAGCTCGTCCCCCGGCTTTACCGCGCCCGCAACCCGGACCACCGCGCCGTTTTTTTTGAGCGTCACCAGGGAAAAGCCCCGTTCCATTACCGTCATGGGGCTTGATGCCTCAAGCCCGGTAAAGGCCAGGTCCAGCCTGATCCGCAGATCCCGCACGCGTTCGGAAATGGCGCTTAAAAGCGTTTCTTTCGCGTCGTCAAAGCGTACAAGGCGCGGCTGGAGAATGGCGCGGAAACGGTACTCCATGTCTTCGGCGCTGAAAGGCCTGAGCAGGAGGCGTATCCTGTCAAGCCGGGCGTTTACTGTCTCCGTCATGGTCCGTGACAGAACTTCTACTATATGCGCCGCGTCGTAACGCCCCTCGCTTACCAGTTCCGCAGCCGCCGACGGGGTGGGCGCCCTCAGGTCGGAGGCGAAGTCCGAAAGCGCCCAGTCGATTTCATGCCCCACGGCGCTCACCACAGGTATGGCGGAAGCCGCCACCGCGCGTACCACAGCTTCTTCCGAAAACGGCAGGAGATCTTCAAGGGACCCGCCGCCGCGCCCCACGATAAGCACATCCGCGAGCCTCCAGGCGTTCGCCTGTTCGACGCGCCGGGCAATCGCCTCCGCGGCCCCCGCGCCCTGCACCGGGCAGGGCAGAATCACCACCTGTACGCCGGCGGCACGCCGCTTTAAAATATTGAGTATATCCCGGACCGCCGCCCCCGTGGGGGAACTCACTACCCCGATAATTTCCGGAAAACGGGGAAGTTCTTTTTTCCGGTCCTCGTCAAAAAGCCCCTCTTCCGCGAGGAGCCGCTTCCGCTTTTCAAGAAGCGCCAGTATGTCGCCGGTCCCGGCCTGCTCCATCTCCTCGCAGATAATCTGGTAGCTCCCCCGCTGGGCGTAAACCGAAATCGCCCCGCGCACCCGCAGCAGCATCCCGTCTTTCGGCTCAAAGGCCAGAAATCTCAGCCGGTTCTTGAACATGACGCCGGAAATCGCCGCCCCCGTGTCCTTGAGGGTAAAATAAAGGTGCCCCGTACTGGAAGGCCGGCAGTTGGAAAGCTCGCCCTCGACAACCACCGTGCCGAACTCCCCCTCAAGCTTAAGCCTGATACGTTCGGTCAGTTCGGACACCGTAAATTTCGCGGTACTCAT
>JAIRZS010000079.1 GCA_031267115.1 Treponema sp. | reverse complement strand
TTGACTATGGTTCCACCATGATCAAGGCAGGTATTTTCGATATGCAGGGCGGCGAAAAAGCTGTCTGCCCGGTAAAATGCGATAGTTTTTCACCCAGGACCGGCTGGTACGAGCGGGACTTGGAAGATGTGTGGCGGGCCGCCAGGGAAGCGGTTGCCGGGGCGCTAAAGGCTTCCGGCCTTTCCGGCGCCGATATCGCCGCCCTTTCCCTGACCGGGCATGGAAACGGCGCCCATCTGGTGGATGAAAACGGCAGGGGCGTGCGGCCTGCGATTGAAGGCGCGGACAGCCGGGGGGCCCCTTATGTGGAAAAGTGGAAAGCCGACGGCACATTCAGCCGGATACATCCCATGAATATGCAGGCCTTGTGGCCCGCCCAGTCGCTGTGCGTAATGGGATGGCTTCGGGACAACGAAAGCGGGAACATGAAACGCGCCAGGTGGATATTGAACCCCAAGGACTTTATCCGGATGAAGCTGACCGGCGAGGCGTTTTTGGAGTACAGCGACGCGTCGGGCGGCGGGCTGATAAACACCCGGGATCGCAGGCACGATCCGGATATGCTGGAGATCGCGGGGCTTGGATTGCTGGCGGGGAAACTGCCCCCCCTGCGTTACGCTGCGGATCTCTGCGGGGCGGTGACCGGGGAAGCGGCCGCCGAAACCGGGCTGAGGGCGGGAACACCGGTGGCCGCGGGCTGTTACGACATTGATTCCGCGGGTTTGGCTACCGGCCTTGCCGATGAAACGGTGATGGATGTCATTGTCGGCTCCTGGGCGAACAACCAGTTTATCGCGAAGGAGCCGGTGGTAAGCGAGGGTTTTTTCTCCACTACCGTATACGCCATTGAAGGCTACTATTTGATGCTGGAGGGCAGCCCTACCGGCGCCATCAACCTGGAGTGGTTTGTTGACCGTTTCCTGGGGGCGGAGAAGGCCGCAGCCAAAGCTGAAGGCCGCAGCGTCTATGCCCTGTGCGACGAGGCGGTTGCCGCGTTAAAGCCCGGTGACAGCGCCATAATCTTCCTGCCCTTTCTCTACGGCAGCAATGTGAACCCCAGGGCCAGAGGGACACTTCTGGGGCTTGAGGGCAGCTACACCCGGGATGAAGTGATCCGCGCGTTCTTTGAAGGCATCTGTTTTACCCACCGCTACCATATCGAAAAAATGGCCGCCTACAAAAACCTGCCCGGGGTAGGCCGTATGGCCGGCGGGGCCGCCCGATCCCGGGTGTGGCGGCAGATGTTCGCCGATGTGCTGGGCAAATCTATCGAGATTACCAGGGCCACGGAACTGGGTACTCTGGGGGCGGCCATGTGCGCGGCGGTCTGCGCCGGTGTTTACGGCAGCCTGCCCGAAGCTGCGGCGAAGATGGTCCAGGTGGCCGGGCGTACCGATCCCAATCCGGCTCTGGCGGATATCTATACCCAAAAGTACGGGGATTACAAACGCGCCATAGCCGCCCTGGACGGATACTGGAAGTGAGAATGGAGGCAGTAATGTATGAATTCTGAGGAGCGGGTTATGCTGGCCCTGGCGCGCCGGCCGGTTGACAGGGTGCCTACATTTGAATGGGAGATAAGCAGGAATGTGATAGAGGCGCTGACACCCGGCGCGGGTGTTTTCGATTTCGTTGAACAAATGGGAATTGACGGCGTAGTGGTTCATCTTGATTATAAAAAGAATTTTATTGATACGGTAACTTACAAAGACGAATGGGGGGTAACCAAGAAAAAAACCGCCGAGGAGTACGATGTCCCGGTAGACGGGCCTGTGCGGAAGCCTGCGGATATTGAACATTACGCGGCGCCGGACCCGGACGCTTCCTACCGTCTGGATACCTTGAAAAAAGCCCTTGATCGTTTCAAAGGCGATCGGGCGGTGATCCTGCACCTAAACGATGTGTTTTCCCTGCCCAGCCGTATCATGCCCCTGGAAGAATTTTTGATGGCAATTTATACCGAGCCTGAATTGGTGGAACAGCTGATCGCCGTAACGGTGGACTTCAACATCAGGGCGGCGAAACGCGCGTGGGATATGGGGCTGCGTATTGTAATGACCGGGGATGATTACTGTTATTCGACAGGGCCTATGCTGTCCCCGGACGCTTTTCGGAACCTGTTCCATCCCTGGTACAAAAAGGTGATGGCCGCGTATAAGGATATCGGGTTTATGGTAATCAAGCATACCGACGGCAACGTACTGTCTTTAATTGATATGGTCCTGGATGCGCCGGTTGACTGCTATGATCCTATGGAACCTGCGGCAGGTATGGAGCTTTCTTATTTTAAAGAGAAATACGGCAGCCGGGTATGTTTGAAAGGTAATGTTGACTGCGCCCAGACGCTGACTTTCGGCAGCGTGGAGGATACGGTAAAGGAAACGAAAGAATGCCTGCGTATTGGTATGCCCGGTTACGGGTATATCCTCTCCTCCTCGAACAGTATTCACTCCAGCGTAAAACCCGGGAATTATAAAGCCATGCTGGATACGTTATTCGAATTTGGGGTATATACCTGAAAGCCGGATGCTTTTGATGCATCCGTATATCCGCCGTAAGGCAAAAAGAGGTAGAGACGAATGAGGAAGATTGTTTATCACGGCGTTAAGGATCTCCGTCTGGAGGAAAGCGGCGAATTGCCCGTCTGCGAAGAGGGGGGGCTTTTGATAAAGGTGGAAGCCTTTGCTATCTGCGGCAGCGATATCAAGGCCTATAATGTGGGCAACCCTAAAATCGTACCTCCCCGTACTGTGGGGCACGAATTTGTAGGTTTTGTGGAGGAAAGCAAGGCACCGGGTTTTGCCAGGGGGGACCGGGTGACCATGGCTACAACCATCGGCTGCGGGGTATGCTACTACTGCCAAAAGGGAAAGCCAAATCTCTGCCCCGACGCGAAGGCCATGGGCTTTTATTATGACGGCGGGATGGCGGAGTACACGGCTGTCCCGGCCCTGGCGGTAAGGAACGGCAATGTGGTTAAGGTGCCTGCGGATATCCCCGCGGTTGTTGCCGCCGTTACCGAGCCTATGAGCTGCGTGATGAACGGGCTTTCGCGGATTCCCGCAGCCGGGTTGGAGTATGCGGTGGTCATCGGCCTGGGCGCGCTGGGGCTTTTCCATTCTATTGCCCTTCGGAATCTGGGCGTTAAGAATATCGTATGCTGCGATTTTCCGGGGGCGAAATTTGACCTGGCCCGGGGGATGGGTTTTACCACGCTGACGCCCGACGAACTGAAGGCGCAATACCGGGATCTGTCGGACGGCCTGGGGTTTGAACTGGCGGTAATCACCGCGCCGGCCCAGATTGTCCAGGAGGAAGCCCCCGGATATGTCCGCAAGGGAGGCTATGTTTCTTTCTTTGCCAGCCTGCCGGTAACCCATGAAAAACTTACCATGTCCAGCCGCCAGCTTCACTATAATGAGCTGGTATATTTCGGTACATCGGATTCTACCCATGTCCATGTGGAAAAGGCGCTGGCCCTGCTGTCCGCCCAGAGGGATTTGGTACAGCGGATAGTAACGGTGCTGCCCATGGAGCAGTACATGGAAGGATACCAGGGTGTAATGGATATGCGTTACGCGAAGGTCGTGCTGACTCCTTAACCGGCGGAATTTATGGGGAAATCGGGTTTGAAAGACAGATCCTTGGGTTTTATCTGGCTGCTTGCGGCGCTCATTGTCGGCGTGTCTGTTCTCGCTGCCGGGCTTTACCGTTTTACCGATATATTCAAGGTAAAACCCACGGAATCGCGCATTGCCCGTAATCTGGATCTTGCCGACCCCCATTGGGTGGAACAACTGGCGGAACTGAATGTACCGTCATACAAAAAGGACTTTAGCATCTATAGCGCTTTTTCCTACAGCGGCGCCGGATGTTCCGTTACGCTGGTGTATGCCACCCGGGCCGGGCTGGATGACATCCGCGCCTACTATCTGGAAACCCTCGACGGTGCCCGGGAACAGGGGCGGAATACTGCCGGCCGCCTGGAAGTCGGCGGGACCGCGAAGGGCAGAAGGGTGGAGGTGGGAAATTATTTCAGCGAAGTAACCAATCTGGTGCGGGTAGACATAGAAATGGACGGCGTGTACACGGAGCAGATTCGCCGGACAATAATCGCGTCATTCCCGCAGATGGCCATAGACGCGGCGCCTGAAATCGCGGCCCTGGCGGTCGGGCAGAGCAGGGAAGGCTATGTACTTTACAGCAGCGACGCTTTCGCCCTGGACAGTTACGCGGATGTGCCGGCTTTTTCCCGGGCCTATGCCTACGAAGGTACCGAGACGGAACTCAGGGCGCGGATAGATACGCTTGCCAGCAGGTTTACCGATCCGGCAGACGCCCTGATCGGCGGGGGTACGGCGGAGATAAAATACGGCGGGTATCTGTACCAGATTAAACCGGTTGTATCCGGAGGCGAAACCCTGGTGGCAATTGTGGTACAGAGCATACCCGCTAAAGACGCAAATAGTTAAGGCAATACCGCATTGGCGCGGTAAAACGCGCAAATGCCGAAGCTCTTTTATGGCAATAAATCTATTAAAAGAAGCTTTATATTTTACCAGGAGGAGTAATGAATTATGAGTTTGAGCAGTGAAAGATTAAAAGGCAAGGTGTGCGTGGTCACCGGCGCGGCAAAGAGCATCGGTTTCGGAATCGCGAAAAAGTATGCCGAGGCGGGCGCCAAGGTCGTGCTTCTGGACATAGTACCCGAGGTCCAGGACAGCGCGAAGGGCCTTGCGGACGCGGGTTATTCCGCCAGGGCTTATGTTATTGACATCACCAATCGCGCCGCCGTACTGGATCTCTTTGGGCGGATTGCGGCCGAACTGGGGAATATTTTTTGCCTGGTGAACAATGCCGGCGTAGTGGATCAGCGTCCTTTCCTTGACAACGCCGAAGCCGAATTTGAAAAAATGTTCAGGGTAAATGTGTACGGCACCGCCTGGTGCATACAGGGCGCCCTGCCCAGTATGATCAAGGGGGGAGAGGGGAAGATTATCAATTTCTCCTCGAAGAGCGGCAAGACCGGGTCCTCGCTTATGGCGCCTTATTCGTCGGCAAAGGGGGCCATCATCGCCCTGACTCAGGCTTTGGCCTATGAATACGCCGGAAACAAGATAAACATCAACTGTATCTGTCCGGGCATCACCGACGCTACCGGCGTGTGGAGTAATGTGAGCAGGGGTTATATCGAAAACCTGAAACTTCCCCGGGACGAGGTTGTCAAGAAATTTACCGCCAAGGTTCCGCTGGGGCGGCTGACCGATATTGATGACGTAGTAGAATACGTGTTTTTCCTTACGGCATCCGGAGACTATTGTACCGGACAGGCGATCAATATTTCCGGCGGCCGGGAAATGCACTAGGGGGATGTATGGATATTAACGCGATTGTCAGCGAGATAACAAAGGACGTGCTGGAAAAAGCGGGAAGCGCGCCGGTCAGGAGGTGTCCCCCGGAGGCCGCGATCAATGCGGGCGGCGGCGGCGATTATGGGCAATACATCGATCATACGGTGCTTAAGCCCGAAACCGTAAAGGCTACCCTGAAGAAATTCTGCGACGAGGCAAAAGAATACCATTTTGCCAGCGTTTGCGTGAATCCGGCCAACGTGGCCTATGTGGCTTCCCAGCTCAAGGGCAGCGGGGTAAAGACCTGCTCCGTGGTCGGATTCCCCCTGGGGGCCAGTACTTCCTTTATCAAGGCTGCGGAAAGTACCGAAGCCATTAAAAACGGGGCCGAAGAAATTGATATGGTCATCAATATCGGCGCCCTGAAAGACAAAGAATACGATGTGGTTTACAGCGATATCCTGGCTGTGGTGAATGCCTGCCATCCTTACGCTATAGTTAAAACCATTATCGAAACCAGCGCCCTTACGGACGAGGAAAAGGTTGCGGCCTGCGCTTTGGCCAGGCTGGCCGGGGCGGATTTTGTGAAAACATCCACCGGGTTCGGCAGCGGCGGCGCTACGGCGGACGATGTACGGCTGATGAAGCAGGTTGTCGGCGAACATATCCGGGTAAAAGCTTCCACCGGCATCAACGATCGCAGAATCTGTGACGAGATGCTCAAGGCCGGGGCGGTGCGTATGGGTACCAGCAAGGGAATCCGCATCGTGAAAGGCGAGATTGACCCCTGAAGGGGCTTTCCGGTATTGGTATAAAAAGAACCTCGCGGCAGGACGCGGGGTTCTTCGTGTACCCAAAAGAGCTACGCGCTTTCCAATAAATTTCCTATCCAACGAAGATACCCAGGCGCTTGCTCCTGGGTTCTTCATTTTACACGCTTTTTTTCCGTCTTCTATTCCATGTTTCCGTCTTTTTTCTTATCTGCCCTATTGGTCGTTATCAGTTCCGATAATCCGTGATTGTTTATCGTAATCAGTTCTATGCTTGGCCATACCTTCCCCAGGGCGGGTTTTTCCGCTATGATTGACCAATGAAAATTACTCAGAGTTTTATCCCCACCCTGCGGGAAGATCCGGGCGACGCGGTTATTGCCAGCCACCGCCTGATGTTCCGGGCGGGGATGCTGCGCAAGCTTGCCAACGGCCTTTTTGCCTACCTGCCCCTGGGGCTTCGTTCTTTCCGGAAAGTGGAGCGGATTATAAGGGAAGAGATGGACGCTATCGGATCCCTTGAGATTAAGCCGACGGTGGTGGTGCCGGGGGAACTGTGGAAGGAGTCGGGCCGCTGGGAATCCATGGGGGAAAGCTTGCTGCGGGTAAAGAACCGGCTGGGCAATGATTTTGTGGTTTCCCCTACCGCGGAAGAGGCTTTCAGCGCCCTGGTACGGGACGAGCTTTCCAGCTACCGGCAGCTTCCGCTGTCGCTTTACCAGATCAATACCAAGTACCGCGACGAGATCCGCCCGCGCTACGGAGTGATGCGCGGCCGGGAATTTGTGATGAAAGACGCGTACTCTTTCCACACCAACGACGCCAGCCTTGACGCGCATTACGAGGCTATGGGCCGGGCTTACCGCCGTATCTTTAAGCGCTGCGGCCTTACGGTGATTCCGGTGCGGGCCGATTCCGGGGCTATGGGGGGCAGCGGTTCCGAGGAATTTATGGTGGAAAGCGAGATCGGCGACAATACGCTGATTCTGTGCGAAAGCTGCGATTACGCGGCCAATGTGGAGAAGGCCTCCTGCAAGGCGGACTACAGCGCCCCCGGGGAAGCTGTTTCAGGGGAGGCCGCCCCCGCCCCCGCGATTGAAAAGATCGACACGCCCGCGGTACGCACTATCGAGGAATTATGCGCCTTTCTGAAGACCGACGCGAAACAGTTTATCAAGACCCTGATCTACCGGGCGGCGAATGTGGAACTTGATTTAAGCGGGGCCCCCGGCTGTTCAAAGCTGGAACGCCGCAGGCCCGCGCCCGACGCCCCGGAAGTGTACGGCGAGGCGTTCTTTGCCGTGGCTATCCGGGGGGACCTTGACGTGAACGAGGTAAAGCTGGCGGCAGCGCTTAAGGCGGCGGAGGTGGCGCTTGCCCAGGACAGCGACGTGGAGCGCCTTACCGGGGCGCCGGTGGGTTTTGCCGGGCCGGTGGGTCTTGGCAGCGTCCCGGTGATTGCCGACGAGACCGTTACCGCCCTCCATGACGCGGTTACCGGCGCGCTGGCGAAAGACCTGCACTACCGGCATGTCGCCTGCGGCAGGGATTTTACCCCCTGGCTTGTGGCGGATCTGCGTACCGTAAAAGCCGGGGATCTCTGCCCTGTGTGCGGGGGGGCGCTTTACGAAAAGCGGGGTAACGAGCTGGGGCATATTTTCAAGCTTGGGTACAAGTACACAAAGTCCATGGGCCTAAGCTACCTTGACGAAAACGGCAAGTCGCAGATCCCCACCATGGGCTGTTACGGCATCGGGGTTGACCGCGCCCTGGCGAGCGTGATCGAGGAACACCACGACGGTTCCGGGATTGTCTGGCCCATGACGGTAGCGCCCTATCATGTAATTATCGTCCCCATTAAATACGAAGGGGCGGTAAAGGACGCGTCGGACGCCCTTGCGGGCGAACTTGAAAGCCTGGGGGTGGAAGCGCTGCTGGATGACCGCGACGAACGGCCCGGGGTAAAATTCAACGACGCCGATCTTACCGGCATTCCCCTCCGCGTCGTGGTGGGCGGCAGGGAGCTTGCGGGGGACAGACCCCGGGTGGAAATAAAGGGCCGCGCCGAAGAAAAGGGCCGGCTTGTGGAGCTTTCCCTTGCGGCAAAGACGCTTTCATTGCAGGTACTTGCCGAAATAGCGCTGCTTAACAGCTAAAAAAACCGCCGGCGCTGCTGTAGTACCGCCGCTCTTCTTCAATCGTAGTCGTACCCTCGTGCCCCGGAAAAACGGCAATGCCGCCGTCCAGGGCCAGGAGCCGTTTAAGGCTTTTCACGATAGCCTGGTAATCGCCGCCCGGAAGGTCGGTGCGGCCCTCGCCGCCCTGGAACAGGGTATCCCCGCTGAAAAGCAGCTTTTCCTGTTCCATGAAAAAACAGACCGAGCCGGGCGTATGGCCCGGGGTATGAAGCACGGTGAAAGGCCCTATACGGTCCCCCTCCTCAAGAAGGCGGCCCGGCGCGGGCATGGGCTTCCATATCCGGTCAATATAGTTGCCGCTGCCCGTTACGGCGGCCAGGCTGCGGCGGTGGGCTTCGCAGGCGCCGGGGCCGATATAGGCGGCGTCTTCCCGGTGTATGGCGATTTCCGGGGCCGGGCGGGAGGCGAACGCGGGATCGCGGGCAAGCGCGGAAAGAAGATCAGGCAGGGCCATCACATGGTCAAAATGGCCGTGGGTAAGGAGTATGTACCGGGGGCAGAGTTTTAAAGCTTTAAGCTGTGCTATAATAAGGGGGGCTTCGTCTCCGGGATCGATTACGGCGCATTCCCCGGGAAGCCCGCCCTCCGCCGGGGCAACGGGGACAATCCAGCAGTTTGTGGCAATGGCCCCGACAACCAGAGGCTTGGGTTTAAAATTATTCATGGGGGAATAATACACTGAGAATTTTAGATTTGCTAGTGATTCTCGCCATTGCCGCTTTTTGCTACGGGCTTGTTCCGGTAATAGGCGCCTTTTTTGTCCGCCGGGCCTGGCGTTATTTCAGGCAGCGCTTCGAGGAACTCAGGCTAAGGCCGCTTCTGGATTACGCCGCCTACCGCCGCGGCGGGGAAGGAGAGTACCGCTTTATCGGGGGCTTTGAGTCGGTCACGGACGGCCACACCCTCTGGATTAAAGGCGCGGAACTGACCGTCCCGGTGGCCCTTACCGGCGCCCAGACCTACGTGCTTCCCATGCCGCCCGATTCCGATTCTGCAGCCGGGGCTGCCGGCCCGCCCCTGGGCGGGAAAGGCGCTTCCGGCAAACATGCGGCGGGAAAGGCGGTACACGAAAGCTTTGATCCGGGCAAGGAAGCTCCGCAGCGCATTGAGTGGGAGCAGCTTACATCCCTTACCGAAGGGGCAAGGGTTTTTGTCGGCGGCAGGCTGGTTTTGATGAACGACCGTCTTGCCTTCACGTCAACCAGGGAAAAGCCCCTGATGGTAATTTTCTACGACGGGCCGGACCGGTCCCTCACCGTCCGGACCATAAGGACCGGCAGGCAGGGCAACGAGTACTGGAACGCCCTGACCCCCTATGCCTTTGCCCTGGGGGCTTTTTGCCAGCTTATCGTTATCCTTGTCTATATGCAGCGGCCCGTCTTCCAGCTTTCCGTGATCACCGCTTTTTTCGCCATGCTTTTCCCCCTGTACCCCCTGATTCCGCCGGGCCTGGTGTTCACCGTTATTTACCGCAATCTCTGGTGGCGCGGCCGAGTGTACCGCGCCTACCGGGACATAGTCCGCCTGCCCCTGCGCTATTTTTCCGGGAACGAACTACGGGGCGTTCTGCCCGGCGGCGAAGAGTACGCCGGCGTGGGCTACCGGACTCTGGGCGAGGATCTGCGCGTAAAGATTGAAAGCGGGGAAATTCCCCTTCTGATACCGGAAAAGGAGGCGGGGAAAAACCCGCATTGGTATGTTTTCGGCGTCCCCGCCCGCGCCGGAAGCACAGCCGGGGCCGGAAGCGCCGCCGAAGCCGGAGTCACGGGCAATGCCGGGGAAGACGCCTCGCCGCCCCTGCCGGCGCCGCCCCGGGACGTATTCGCGCCCTGCGCCGCGGTTCCCGGAAACCCCGAAAGGCTGGCCCGCATCTTTAACCGCAAGGCCTATATACTTGAGATCGTCTCCTGGACGCTGCTTCTCGCCGGAATAGCCCTAAACGCCTTTTGTATCGCCGTAATCATTTTCATTTAGCCGGCCGTCATCCGGCAGTTCGACGGCGTCCGCCCCGGAATCGCCTGAATCGTATTCCAGAGACGCGCTGTCAAAAGCGCCATTGCCGTTGCCGCTGCCGCTGCCGTTTTCAAGGCCCGGCTTTTCCCCGCCCGGCGCTTCGGATGCGCCGCCCCGCAGGTCTTCCCCGTCCTCATCCCCGTCCGGAGCCGTCCCGGTATCCTTCTTTATCCGGGCGTAATTTACCAGCAGCGGCCTCCCCCGGAACATATTCCCGTTCAGGGCGCCGATAATCGTATCCGCCACCGTATTGCGGACCTGTACAAAGGAATAGTTGTCCAGAATCCGGATAGCCCCTATATCCTCTTTGGCGATAAGCGTCCTGGAAATGATAAGGCCCAGAATCTCGCGGGGGAATACCTTGCGGCTCCGGCCCGCGCTGAAAAAAAGCCTGACCGATTCTTCTTCCGACAGGGGGTAATCGCCCCTTTCGGCTCTCTGCCCTTCTTCGGCAGCCTCGGCCCCGCCCCTGTATTTGCGGGAGCCGCCCGCCTGGCTGCCCCGTCCGGGCTGCCCTTCCCGCCCGCCCGCGCCGTAACGCTTGCCGCCGCCCCGCTGGTCCAGTTCCATAAGGAGATAGGCGGCAAAGTAGGAACGCTTAAAAAATGAAACTTCCTGCTTGATCAGCCTGCGGTACTGATCCAGAACAGCGGGATCCGCCTCGGCGTATACCCTGCCAAGGCTTTCCTTGATACGTTTTCTTATCCGGTCATGGTCAAACTGTAAAGACATGATGCGAAACTCCTAAAGTCGGTCGAGTTAAACAGCCCAAACTTCCAATTTGAGATCAGGCTTGGGCTTGCCGCAGGCGTATGCAGGAAAATGCATAAAACCCGCGATTTTGCATGTTTATGCAAAATACAGGCTGCGGCTCCTGGGTTATCTTTACACAATTACA
Source organism: Treponema sp. (assembly GCA_031267115.1). Classification (GTDB taxonomy): domain Bacteria; phylum Spirochaetota; class Spirochaetia; order Treponematales; family Breznakiellaceae; genus JAIRRR01. The sequence continues at coordinate 1,815 of JAIRZS010000079.1, read as the reverse complement.
AAATTTTTACAAGCCGTAGCCAATAAGGGGGGCCTGTTACCATACGGGCGGCTGCTGCCGGACGCAGGCCCTGTCCGGCCCCCCTGCGCTCCGGCCCCGCCCGCGGGTCCTCCGCTACCCCCCTCGTGGGGAAATTACCGCAGGATTTACCGCAAAGTCGAATCGAACCAAAGGTTCGCAGTCGAATAAGTAAAAAAAATAGTGCCAGGCACCGTTTTTCTCGATAAAAAAATATCCAGAAATTTGGTGCCTGGCACCTTTTATACCTGCGGCATGTGATTATGCCAGAGAATAGATTTAGAAATGCCAGAGAATAGCGGTTTTTTTTGGTGATTTTCGGTATTTATCGGAAGGCCCGGTTGTAATGTGGTTTCATATTGTGTAATAAAAGAGAAGAGACTTTTCTCCGCCGGGCCTTGTCAGGGATACCCCGGCAAATACGAACACGGGTGCGTATTTCAGGCCGCAAGGCCCTCCATCATAGCCCCGGAAAGGCGGAGAATCTCCCCATACCCAGCCAGGCTTTCAAGCCATACGGTAGGAATGGCCTTTATTCCGTAGACAAGACCGGCCAGAGCACCGGTTACCGCAGCCGTGGTGTCGGTGTCTTCGCCTAGATTGACGGCCTTCAGTACAGCGTCCCGGTAGCTGTCCGTGGTCAGAAAACACCAGAGGGCAGCTTCCAGGGTATCAATCACAAAGCCGCCGCTCTTTATACCGGATTCCGGCAGGGAGCTTATGTCAGCCCGCAGAATCCGGGCGAACTTCCCCAGGGTATCGGCGTCAATGTAGGGATTCCCCTCCGAAAAATCACCGCGTAGTTCCGTATAGGCGGCCCTCTTTTCCATGCCAAGGGCAAGTTTCCGCAGATATTCAAGGTAAATGTAACACGCCGCTACAGACCAAGGGTGGGCGTGGGTTATGGATGAAGCGGTCTTGGTAAGTTCAAAGCGTTCCGCCTCCGGCTTATCGGTCAAGTAAAAGTAAAATACGAGCGGAGCAATCCGCATGAGGCTGCCGTTGCCGTTCTCGTTCACCCCGGAACACCCCGCCTTTTCCGGGGCAACGCCCGCCTTGAGGCGGTTAATGGCCTTCGCGGTTGATATGCCGATATCAAACACCTCGCCATGGGCTGTAAAAGCCCCCTCGTCATACCACTTTACGAAGTTCCCGGCTATATCGTCCGGGGCAAAGCCATGAGAAAGGGAATCGGCGAGGCACAGGGTAAGCGAAGTATCATCAGACCAGGTGCCGGGCGGCTGGTTGTGGGTTCCGTAACCCCGCATACCGGCTACACAGAAGCTGCCCCGCGGCTGGAATTCCACCGGAACGCCCAGCGCGTCACCCACAGCAACACCGAAGAGGAGGGAGGATGCCGCTACTTTCCGGCTTTTTGGGGTCATGTTACCGTTCATAGGGCCTTCTCGTAGTGTTCACAATCACGGTGTTCCCAAAGAACTTCATGCGGTTTATATTCCGGTTCCTCGAAAATCCGGCAATTACTGCGTGTATACCGCTCGTGCGCTTCACCATCAATAGTAACGGGAGGTATTTGGAACATACAGGTTTTACAGATAATATCTTTTGGTACGGTCAACCCGCCCATCATTTCGCTTTCCCAGCGCGGTCTTTTTTCGCTCATTCTCTCATCCTCCGTTAATTTGGGAAACGACCTCAAGGTCAAAATAGGTGCTGCTCCCCATAGGCGTTAACTTAAGAGAGAAAGTATGGTAAAACTTCAGTATGGGAACAGGGAACTATGAGTTTGAACAAATACTGAAATTGCTGCCCGAAGGCTGGGAAGCAAAAGCGAAA
>JAIRZS010000072.1 GCA_031267115.1 Treponema sp. | reverse complement strand
AGCCAGAGGCCGAGAAAGGCCGACGCGGCGGCCGGCAGGGTGGACGAGAGGACAAGGATGCCGAAGCGGTCCCGGAATGAAAGCGCGGACGAGTTCATGCGGGAAAGGCCCAGAAACACCGCCGCAAGGAGGTAGAACACAAGCTGTATGATCAGCACCAGTATAAACGCAAAGGCCAGCATGGGAAGCACGACCCGCCTTCCGTAGCCGTTCCCGTGCATTGCCCCGTTGAAGTTCCGGACGGCTGTTTCACCGGCAGGGCCGAGGGGGGAATCCGGCTCTTCAATGGAAACGGAACCTCCGCTGCCGGGGGGAAAGCTGAAACCGGACGCGTCCAGGGCGGCGGTAAAACCCGCGCCGTAGAGCCGGGAATAAAAATCCCAGGGCGAGAGGCGGCCGATGGCGAACATTACCGGAAAATTAAGCGCCAGGCTTATCGCCAGAAAGTGAAAGACGACAAAGCCGCCCTTCACTTTTTTTGACAGCGGGACAAAGCGGCGGAGGCTGCCGTTCCCCAGGGCCGCCGCGACAACGTAGTCTTTCACTCGCCTTTATTGGCCCCGGCCATGAGTCCCTCAAGCAGGAACTTCTGGAAGAACATATAAAGAAAGGTAATCGGTATGGCCACCAGCACGGAACCGGCGCAAAAGGCCGTTATATCGTTGTTGGTGCCGGAGATCATGTCAAAGAGGCCAATCGCCAGGGTACGCCTTTCGTTCTGGTTGATAAGGTAACGGGGCAGCATGTAATCCATCCAGGGTCCCATAAAAGAGGTAACGGTAATAAATGTAATAATGGGCAGGGACAGGGGCAGGATAACGTTGAAAAAGAGCTGCACCTTTGTCGCGCCGTCGATAAAGGCCGCCTCGTCAAGAGAGCGGGGGATGTTCAGCATATAGCCGCGTACCAGCCAGATATTCTGCGGTATGCCGCCCGCGACATAGATGATCACCAGCATCATCAGGTTGTTGAGCATGCCGAAGTTCAGGGCTACCATGTAAAGCGCGGTCAGCCCCATAAAGCTGGGGAAGAGCTGGAGGATCATTACAAAGAGGAGGCCCATCTTGCGCCCCCTGAACCGGAAACGGGCAAACACAAAAGCCGTCATGGTATGCAGCACGATTGAAAAGACAGTGGTGAGTATCGCCACAATCAGGGTATTGAGATACCACGCGCCGTATCTTGTCCTGGTAAAAAGCCGGATGTAGTTGTCAAGCGTGGGATTCTCCGGAATAATGCTGCCCGTTACGCCCGCCCTGCTGTTAAGCGAAGTGCCTATAACCCAGAGCAGGGGATAAATGACCGCTACCGCTACGATAATAAGTTCCAGGTATATAAAGAAAGAACTCAGGCCCCTCTTTACTTTGTACGCTTTTATTTTCATGACGCTCCCCCTATTCCTCTTTAAACGCGCGGGTACGCAGCAGATTCCACGCGGATATCGACGCGACAATGATAAAGATAAGAATGCTTAAAGCCGAGGCGAAATTGTACATACGCTGGTCCAGGGTCAGCTTGAATATCCACGAGATAAGGATATCCGTAGAACCTGCCATCTGATAGGCGGGATTCGCCGGGCCGCCCCCGGTAATAAAGTAAATCATGTTAAAATTGTTAAAGTTAAAGGTAACGCTCATCAGTATCTGGGGGGCGGTAGAGGCGACGACAAAAGGCAGGGTAATGGACCTGAACTGCTGCCAGGTATTGGCCCCGTCTATCTGCGCGGCCTCGTACATCTCCTGCGGGATAGTTGTCATAACCCCGGTGATAAGCGCCATAAAATAGGGGAAGCCCAGCCACATATTTACCAGCACAAGGCAGGCCTTTGCCCAGATTGGGTCCGAGAGGAAGGGCACGGCCTCCTGAATGACGCCCAGGGAGAGGAGCATTTGGTTAAAGGCCCCCTCCTTGTGGAGCAGGGAGCGGAAAACCATCATCGAAACTATTCCCGGCACCGCCCAGGGCATTATAAAGATGCCCCGCCAGATCGGGCGGAATCTAACGACTTTGGCGCGGAGTATCAGGGACTGGGCAAGGCCGAAGGCGTAGGACGAAAAAGTCGCCAGGAACGCCCAGATCACCGTCCAGATAAAGATACGGAGAAAAGTATTGCCCCATATAGGAATGCGGAAAATATCAAAAAAGGTAGTAAACCCGGTCCATTCCACAAGCCGTACCGGCGGAATAAAATTCGCGTTGTAATTGGTAAAGGCAATCAGAATGGCAAATATAATCGGTACTATCGAGATAAAAATTACCAAAAGAATGCCGGGGGCAATGGTAATATATTCGAACGCGCTGTTCCAGAGGCCCTGGAAATACTGGACGCTGGTTACGCGCTTCCCGGCATTAAGCTCTTTGCGGGTTTTGTACGCATCAGCGATATTCCATATCCAGACGGCGGCGAAGATGAGCAGAACCATAAGCGCGATAATGCCGCCCAGCATCAGCATAACCGAATGATCGTAAACCGGCTGCCGGGAACTTTCCCGGGGTATGGAACCCAGGGTAAAAAGGCCCCAGAGTCCGCGTATAAAATAACCGGCGTTACGGAACTGTGAACCGGCAACAGCGGGATCGTAGCCGCCCCGCCTGGTAAATATTTCGACTAAAACAAGAACAGCCTGTAACAGGAAAAAGATCAGGCCTTTGGTTTTTTGCTTATTGATAAACTGCCCGCTGCCCCAGATAATCGCGGAACAAAACGGCGGCACTATATTCATGCTTTCAACCTCCATTTATCGAATATCGAACAAAGCCAATACCCCGCGCGGGGCGGAGTATTTCACTAAAGAGGGCAGGGGCCGCCGCCCAAAGACGGCCGCCCCGTTTTCCGTCCGCGCTTACCGTGTTTTACCGGCCAGCTGGAGGGCGGTGTCGTAGGTGTCCATCGCCTTGGCCTGCGCCTGGGCGGTCGTAAGCGTATTGTCCCAGGTAAAAGTATAAAGGTTTTTCAGGGCGTCCCACATCTGGTTCACCTCGGGAATGATGGGCATGGGATCGGCATAGGGAGACTGTTCCGCAACCCCCATAAGGTAGGGATCGTCGCTGATGCCGCCCACCAGACTCAAATCCTTAAGGGTCGTGAGCTTGCCGGTCTGCTCAAACTGTATGGTCTGGCCTTCCGGGCTTGCGAGGAAATCGGCAAAGGCAAAAGCCGCGTCAAAATTCTTCGCGTAGCTGGAAACCGCCGCGATGATATTCCCGCTGAAACAGCGGGGCTGGGCGCCGCTGATGGTCGGAAGTTTCGTCACGCCGAAATTCACGCCGTTTTTCCTCGCGTCGGCAATGGCCCAGGGCCCGGAAATGGTAAAGGGCACCTCGCCGTTCTGGAACGCGGCCACCGTGCCGTTCCAGTCCGCGTCGGAAACATTTACATTGTAAATAGCGCGGAGGCTCCTGAAGAAATCAATGCCCTTGGCCGCTTCGGGGCTGTCAAAGCCCGGATGGTGATAATCGTCCATGTTAGGGCCGAATATCTTCATGCCGAACGCGGTAAGGAAGAAGTAATTGTGATACGCGTCATCCACCTGCCAGCGGAGCGCCCATTTGTTCTGGACAGGGTTGTTCCATTTTTGCGCGAAAGCCACAATTTCCTCAAAAGACCGGGGAACCGGGCTGCCGCCCAGAAGGTCCTTGTTGTAGAAAAAGGCAATGTTTTCCGTAGAAATCGGCACCGCGTAAAGCTTGCCGTTCGCGGTACAGGTCTTGATAGACGCGTCAAGCATCGCGGCGGCGTACCTCGCCTGGGCGCTGTCGTCAAACGGCTCGCAAAGACCGTCCGCTACCGCAAGCCCTATGTGGTCGTGGGGCATAAGGAAGACATCGGGGCCTATGCCGGCTGGGCCGTCCAGGGAAACCTTGCCCCGGGTGTCAACATTGCCAACAAGCTGGTAAGACACTTTTACATCGGGGTACTTTTGATTAAACGCCGCGATAACCGCTCCAGCCCATTCGTCATTGTCCATCCACACCGTAAGGTTGCCGGACACGCCCCCCGCCGAACCGGCGCCCTGGGCGCCGCCTTTCGAACAGGAACCCAGCGTAACGATCGCGAGGACACAAAGTAAAGTAAAACTAAACCGCTTCATTATAAAGCCTCCAGAAAAATTGAGAAAGACCCTGTCCCCGGATAGTTCCTCCAAAGGTCAGGCCTTCCCCGGAATATGAAAAACCGCCAGGGTAAAAGGCGGTATTTCGCCGTTGCTAAGGGGCGACGCGCTAAACACGCAGTCCCCCTTTTCGTCCGCGGCCCTTACCGGTTTTTCCCCGGCCCAGACCGCCCGCAATGCGCCGTCCCCGCCGCCGATAATCCAGCGGGAGACGCCGTTTTCAGCCTCGTAAAGCATCAGGCAAGAATTGATAAGGGCAATGTGGCTTTTCCTGAACGCGATAAGTTCCCTGAAAAAAGCCCGCAGTTCCCCGTCCTGCCGCTCTTCATCCCAGATCATGGGGCGGCGGCAGTCCGCGTCGCCCGAACCCTCCATGCCAACCTCCGTACCGTAGAAAATACAGGGCGAGCCGGGAAGCAGGAAAAGCATGGTAAAGGCATTGCGAAGCGCGCGTTTGTCGCCCTGCGCCAGGGTCAGCGCCCGTGAAGTGTCGTGGGAATCAAGCAGGTTAAAAGCCACGCGCGTATGCAGATCGCTGTAACGGGAAAGGGCCGAAGCCAGCCTGCCGTTAAACGCGGCCACGCCGGCCTCCCCGCCATAGCCCTTTTGCAGGAAAAAGCCGGTAAGGGCAAAACCCAGCGGGTAGTTCATCGCCGAATCAAAATAGCCGGGGCCGACCCAGTTCGACGCGTCGTGCCACATCTCTCCCAAAATATAGCAATCGGCCTTTGCCTCGCGCACGCTGCGGGAAAATTCCCGCCAAAAATCCAGGGACACCTCGTCGGAAACATCCAGCCGCCACGCGTCGATATCGCACTCCCTAATCCAGTAAACCGCCGCGTCGATAAGGTACTTGCGGGCCTGGGGGTTTTCGGTATTCCACTTGGGCATACCGGCGACAAAGGAAAAAGTATCGTAATTGATCTTAAAATGGTCATCGTACTTTTCCCGCACGGGGAAAGAATGAATATGGAAATAATCCCGGTACGCCGAATTTTCCTGGTTTTTAAGCACGTCCTGCCAGAAGGGGTGGGAAGCGCCAATATGGTTGAATACCGCGTCCAGCATAACCCGGATACCGGCCCTGTGGGCCTCGGCCACCAGCGCCTTCAGATCATCCCCGGTCCCGAAATGCCTGTCCACCGTAAAATAATCGGCCGTGTCGTACTTGTGGTTCGAAGGCGCGGAGAATACCGGCGTCAGGTAGATGCCGTTCACCCCCAGGTCCCTCAAATGGCCCAGCTTCTGCCTGATACCCGCAAGATCGCCCCCGAAAAAAGTACGGTATCCGGGCCTGCCCGTATCCCAGTCGGCCGTCCCTTCAGGCGAAATCGAAGGATCGCCGTTGCAAAAACGTTCGGGAAATATCTGGTACCAGACCGTATTCCGCACCCATTCCGGCGCGGAGGGCGCGTCAACCTCGTGAATAAAAGGAAAGAAAAAGAAATTGAAGCTGTCTTTAATTTCTTCGCCGGTATAAGGCACCATCTCCTCTTTTTCGGAAAAGTAAAATTCAGTCTCCGCAGTTTTAAGAATAAAGCCGTATTTAACGCGCCGCGTTTCGGGTAATTTTAACTCAGCGCGCCAGACAACCCGGTCCGACCCCCCGTACTGCATCTCAAGATCAGCTTTCTCATACCGCCATACCCAGGGAGAATCCGGAGCCCCGCCCTCCTGTTCGGTTCTAAAAGGGTCCCCGTAGACAAGCGCGGCCCGGACCACATCGCCGGAACTGACAAGGCGCAAGACCACCCTTTCCCGGTACCTGTCGTAGTAACAGTAGGGAAGGGAAGCCCGATGCTCAGCGGAAGGAACGCCAAATCCCATGCAATTTACCTCCTTTTGTTCGAAACTCCAGCGCTTTCTTTAAGTTTATCCAAAAATCCGCCCCTGTCAAACGTCAAGAGAAACAAACACCGCCCTCCGGCCCCGTAAATTCAACAAAAACGCCCCGGAATCGCACTTTATTTGGAATTTTTGCAAATTCTCATACCCATTATAAATAAAGCTGTTTCGCAACTATTCTATTTTGGGCGCATCCTGCCGCTCCGAACCTCCGGTTCTGCGCGGCAGGACCGGGCTTTGCGGGGCTCCGCTGCCGCTCCGGCCCCGCCTTCGGCGGGTCTGCTTCGCACCCCTCCAATCCCTTGCGCGTTCCGTATCGGGGCATTTATACCGCAAGGATTTACCGCAAAGCCCGGTCCGGGCGCTGTCCTGCCCTGCGGGCAGGTTGACCCGCGGATGCGCCCGGAATGAAAATGCCCGATATTTGGAATTTTTGTAAAAATCCTGTAAAAAACCCTTGACAGGTTTCGCCTATAATATCATACTAATCATATAGAATTTATATATCTATTTAACCGGGGGCTGTTGTCCCCTGCTTTCAAGGAGAATATTATGGCAAAGAATTACCGGTTTGAGACTATCCAGGTCCACGCGGGGCAGGAAAAGCCGGACCCCGCTACCGACGCCAGGGCGGTGCCCATCTATCAGACAAGTTCCTATGTATTTCCCACTTCCAGGTCCGCGGCGGACCGCTTCGCCCTGATGGAGACGGGGAATATCTACACCCGGATCATGAATCCCACCTGGGCCGTGTTCGAGGCGCGGATCGCGGCACTGGAAGGGGGCGCCGGGGCCCTGGCCGTGTCTTCCGGCGCTGCCGCGACTACCTACGCGATCCAGAATATCGCGCGGTCCGGGGACCATATCGTTTCGGACAACCAGATCTACGGGGGAACTTACAATCTGTTTATCAATACCTTTAAGGATCAGGGGATTGATACCAGCTTTGTGGACGGGAGCGTCCCGGCCAATTTCGAGAAGGCCATAAAGCCCAATACCAAGGCCGTCTTTTTTGAAACCCTGGGGAATCCCAACAGTTCCATAGTCGATATTGAGGCCGTCGCGGCTATTGCCCACAAGCACGGCATCCCGGTAATCGTGGACAACACCTTTGCCTCGCCCTACCTTCTGCGGCCCATTGAATACGGCGTGGATATTGTAGTTCATTCCGCCACCAAATTTATCGGCGGCCACGGGACATCCATCGGCGGCGTTATCGTGGACGGCGGTAAATTCGACTGGGCGGCAGGCGACAAGTTTCCCGGCCTGAGCCGGCCCAACCCGAGCTACCACGGGGTCGTCTTTACCCAGGCGGTGGGGAGTATCGCCTATATCATCAAGGCCCGGACCACCCTGCTGCGCGATACCGGCTCGGCCCTGTCCCCGTTCAACGCCTTCCTGTTCCTCCAGGGCCTCGAAACCCTGTCCCTCCGCGTGGAGCGGCACGTGCAGAACGCCCTCAAGGTGCTGGACTTCCTCGTTTCCCATCCCCAGGTCGAGCGGGTGAACCACCCTTCCCTGCCGGATCACCGCGACAACGGGCTTTACAAAAAGTACTTCCCCAACGGCGCGGGTTCGATCTTCACTTTCGAGCTGAAGGGTAGCGCGGATCAGGCAAAGCGGTTCACCGAAAAGCTGGAACTCTTCTCCCTTCTCGCGAATGTGGCGGACGTAAAATCCCTGGTAATACACCCGGCTTCCACTACCCACTCCCAGCTCAGCGAAGCGGAACTCCTGGAACAGGGCATCAAACCCAACACCGTCCGCCTGTCCGTCGGCACCGAGCACATCGACGACATCATCGACGATTTGAAAGCGGGCTTTGAGACTGTAAAGTAAATTTGGGCGCATCCGTGCGCCAGCCTGCCCACAGGGCAGGACGGCCCACGGACCGGGCTTTGCGGGATTCCGCTATCGCTCCATTCTTTGCGCCTAACGGCGCAAAGAACGCTCCGCGCCCCTCCAATCCCTTGCGCGTTCCGTAGTGGGGCTTTTCCCGCCAGTGTGAAGATATTGGATTGATTATACTAAAAAATATGTTTTGGAATTTTACCACAAAGTCGAATAAGTCAAAGAATATTGGGAAATGCATGCCGAAGGCAGCGGCTGAAAGCGGTGGATGGAAGGGCAAAGGCAAGGGGATTTTATATGGCTCACGGATGATTAAAGAGCAGAAAAACTGTTTGAAGAGAGCCGATTTGCTATCTGTTTTTTAATATAGAATCAATTTCTTCAACTGTTAAATCAGGCTGTTGATATTTTTCTTTAGTATAATCTCCATAGCCGTTTTCATATTGCTGAATAAATCTAACCATTCCAACAGGCCCTAATGCTTCTCTTAATGCTTGTAATCCCGTTCTTCTAATTTCAATTAAATTGTTTACGTTAATTGTCGTATTCATTTCTCACAGCCTTCATTAAAAAATCCAGCGGATTTATTACTTTCATGTTCAAATTCAATTTTGAACATGCTTTCTCGAATTTGTCATCCGTTGTCAGCAATACATCAACTCCTGCATTTTCTGCAAAACACAAATGAAACCTGTCAAGCGTTCTTATGTTTGTTTGTTCCGCTAGTTCTTTTACCCGTTTAAATATGCCGCTATTATATTCTATCTCTTTATTTATTGTCTGTTCATAGAAACCTTTTACTTTTTCCTGCTTTTCATTATCTGCAATTTGATTTAACTCAAAATCTAATATGGGGCTTCCTGTAATTTCACCGCCGTTTTCTTTCATCCTATGAATAATTGCCAGTACTGCCTCCCCTTCCAAGTGTATTCTCTCTTGAGATTGATCATCGTAAGGTCGATTGTAACAACAGCTATCCAAATATAGTTTCATTTATATAAATTCCTATAATAATATAATATGCTATAATGAAGTAATAGTCAATGGCTGTAAATTGTGTATTATTTTTTATACATATGCTGTATGTTTCCAATAAAAGCGGCATTGCGCATAACAATGTGTTTAGTCTAATCAGCCTACTATAAGGGGCTTTCCTGAAACTCCAGTGTTTGGGGAAGCCTCAATATAAAAAATGCTACGCATAGCGGGGCTGTCTTCGCAACGCCGTCTTGCGAAGGCTCATTCCCCTTTTTGCGGCTCCCTTCTTGTATACATGCGAAAATCAATCTCCCGAGGAGGCTCCAGTTCCCCGGAGCCGAGCGCCTTCCTCACCCGCGCCTCCGCAGCGCCGGCATCCATACCCCCGGCAATAAGCCGTTGGATTTCCCGCGCCGTCCACAGATCGACCAGGGCGGTGTTGCCCTCCCGTATACGGGCCGGCTCCAGGGAAAAAAGGCGGTCCAGCGGGACATCGTCGCCACAGGCAAAGGCGATCCGGGCCGCGGCGTCGAGGAGGGGTCCCTGTAAAACCGCGTCTTCCCGGCCGGCGGTATAGGCCGCCAATTCCGCGGCGGCTTCCTCTGCCCTGCCCTGTTCGATTAAAAGGGGAATATACTCCTCCGCAAAAGAAGGATCGAGCCGGCCTTCTTCGCGGTCAAAGGCCTTTTTATACCAGGCCAGTGCCTCGTCCGCCTTTCCGTTCCCCGGCGCGGCCTGCCTCAGGGCGGCTGCGGCGAGGTTCCGGTAAGCCCAGGCGTTTTCCTCAGCATCGGCGGATTCTTGCCAGTAAGACTCGGCCTTGCCGGTTTCCCCCCGCTCAAAGGCGATAACTCCCAGATGGTAGGGAGTAAGCCAGTCATGCCCCTTGGCCTGTCCGGGAGCATGGGCTTCACGGCTCTGAAGAAGCAGCGCCTCCCACGCCGCGTCCACGGCGAAACTGCCCGGCCCTGCATCGGGTGGCCGAGGGGGAAGGCGCCCGTCACGGATCAGAGCGGCCCAGAGCCGTTCGTCGCCGCCAATAGATTCGTCCGGGAAGGAAAGCCCCGCCGGGACGCCCCCGCCAAAAACTCCGCCCGGGCCGGCCTTTCCCGATACCCTCAGCCGCTCCAGAGCGCCCCAGCCGCTTCCCAGGGCGATAATCTCCGCACCGGCGCCGGCCCGCTGCCGGCCCGCTTCCAGGGCCTGATCCAGGGAGGCGGGGGGTATAGCCCGCGCAAGAACGCCTTCGACATAACCGGCTGCGGCCCGGTAATCCTCCCTGTGGGCTTTCTCCGGCTCGACGCGCAGGGCGGTAAAGGCCTGGGCCCAGTCTACGGCGGAAGAGGCGGCTATGTCCGCGGTGTGGAGCTGGGTCGGCGCGAGGCCCGCCTGAACTTCCAGATACTGTTCGCTCGAAAGGGAAAGGAAATCCTGCCAGCGCCGCCCTCCCCGGCCCGTTCCCCAGCAGAACATTTTCCGGTAGAGGAGGGGTACGGTGGAGGCTTCCCCGTAGGCGTAACCGTCTTCGTACACCGCGCTCTCCCAAGGATACGGCGTTTTGTTCTGGAAGAAGTATTCGTTGGAATAATCCGAAACTGCGGGATAACTCGCGTCCGCCCCCGGCAAAACCGGGAGTTCCGGGAGACAGGCGCCCCCCATGGTCTTGACCCGGCCCGTACCGGGTACAATGTATATCACCTCGTCCGTGGCGCTCAGGACCCGCGCGCCGGGAAATTTTCCCGGCGAGTTCCCCCCGGTTTGGGGTACAGCCGCGTTGGTCCACCAATAGAGAGGCTTCTTTTCCGGGTCCGGGTTTTCAACTCTGACATACACGTAGAGGGCCGCCGAGTCTTCGGGCAGGACACATTCGACCCGCCAGAAAAGCCGGGTCTGGCGCTCAAATTCCCACAGGCGTAGCGCCGTTTCCCCGCCGCCGGACAGGACGCCGGCAAAGACCGGGGAACAGGTATGGACCGAATGGCCCAGGCGGCCTATGTTCCACTCAATGCCTCCGGAAAACCATGCGTCGCGGATGGCAAGATTCGCGGGCCTGAAAACCGGGTTCCGGTAGAGGATGTCCCGCCCTTCCTTTTTGTCAAAGAGGGACCAGAGCCGCCCGCCGAGGGCAGGGACAAATTCGGCCCGCAGAAAACTGTTTTCCATAACAATAGAAGGGAATTCCATATTCCGCAGGGCGCGGCTGTAGCGATCCTGTTTTGTGTAGGGGAGAAGGCGGAAAGATGTCTCCCGCCCGAATGAGTCCCGCGCCTGTTCGGGAAAGCCGCTGCCGCGGGCAACGGGAAGTTCCGGGCTGGGGTCCCGGAAAAAAGGCTGGGGATTCCCGCCGCCCACAGGCGATCCCCGGACCCGCAGCGTACTTTTATATACCGCCGTCATCCTACCCTTTAATGGCCCCGGCTGTAACGCCCGCGATAATCTTTTCGGAAAGCAGGATGTACAGAATAAATGTCGGCAGGAACACAATTATTACGCTGGCGAACATGCCGCCCCAGTCGCCGGTATAGCGCATGGACTGGATCATGTTGTACAGGCCCACCGCCACGGGGCGGACCGCTGTCCTGTTCGCGAAGATCAGGGACATAAAGTACTCATTCCAAATGGTGATAAAATTAAAAATGGAAACAGTAATAATACCGGGCTGGACCAGGGGAAGCATGATAACCCAGAAGGTTTTAATGGGCGAACAGCCGTCGATTGCCGCCGCTTCCTCGTAGGTAAAACTTAAATTCCGGAAAAACGCCAGAAGGTAAAAAACGCCGAAAGGTATATTCATTGCCGTGTAGAGGAACATCAGCATCCAGCGGTTATTGGTAAGATGTATCATGGACACAAGGCCGAAGAGGGGCATGATGATCATGATAACCGGGATACCCAGGGCGGCGGCGAACATATTCTGGATAAGATTACTGCCGGGAAAACGGAAACGGGAAAAAGTGTAGGCGGCGGGCGCGGCGATCAGGATAATCGCGGTACAGGAAACCAGGGTATAAAGAAGCGAATTCATAAAGAAGACCGAGACTCTCTGGGTTTTCCAGGCTTTCACAAAATTTTCAAAATGGAAACCGCTTCGAAACTCGAACATATGGTCGGAAAATATTTCGCCCGATGTCGAAAGTGAGGCGAAAAATACCCAGCCGATCAGCGCAAAGGTGAACAGGGCCCATACGCCCAAAATGATGTAGCCTATACCGGAAGACAGGTATTTTTTTTTCAGCATAAGAGGCCCCTTACAATTCCGCGTCATCGTGCTTTACGATGAAATTTGTCGCCAAAAATACCGTTACTACGATCAGCGCGAGGATGACGCCGATAGCGGCCCCGGCGCCGGAATCGCGGGCTGTTGACGCGGAAGAAGACGCGCCGAAAACCAGCTCGTACATATAGTTCATCGGGGCGACAGTGTCGTTGGAAAGGTTTACCGGGCTGAACAACTGGCCCCATACAAAGAAGCCGACGGTAAACACCGTCCACATGACAATATTGGTGCGGATAACCCCCCGCATATTGGGGACCGTTACATGAAAGAAACGCTGGAAAACATTGGCCCCTTCAAGGTAGGCGGCTTCGTAGTAATCCCTGGGGATCTGCTCAATGCCGCTGATAAAGATCAGCATATGATAGCCTACCATGCCGAAACAGTAGGCCGCGAGCATGCTCCAGAAAAGGTTGCCCGGCGCGGTCCACAGGGTCTGGCTTAGCATCTCGAATCTGAACGCGGAAAAGACATTATGGAGCAGGCCGTAATTGGGATTATAAACATAGTTGATCCACATCGTTCCCATAGCGACCGCGCTGACCACGTTGGGAAGGTAGATCACGCTCCTGAAAAACTTGGTCCCCCGCAGTTCTCCGGTAAGGATGACCGCGAAGGTCAGCGCGAGGAGCATGACGGCGCAGCCGCCTGTAAACCAGAGCCGGCCGATGTTTTTAAGGGACTGGAGAAAAATCGGCGTGGTAAAGAGTTTCCGGTAGTTGCCGAGGCCCGCAAAGACCCATTTCGCAGCCGGGTCCGACACGCTTTCTACCTTAAAAAAACTCATCACCAGGGTGCGGAAAACAGGATAGAGAAAAACCAATGCATAGCACAGCACGGCCGGCGCAAGAAAGGTTATAATAACACGTTTATTATTTTTTAGCATAGACAAACCCGCACGCGCGGCCAAACGGCCGCGCAGTTTTGTTTACTTTGCCATGGCTTCGGCAAAATCATTCGCGCTGAAACTGCCCATAATAAGCTTCGCGAGATTGTCCTTTATCTTCGCGTTAATATCGGGGCTGTCTTCCATGCCTACCGCCCAGGGCAGCCGTTTGGTAGTGGAATCTACTACTGCTTTCGCTTCGGCCAGGGCATCGGGCCAGGCGGAATCGTTGCCCATGGGAATGCCGATGCTCTCCCGGGCCAGCGTTGCGTCCCATTCGCCGGTAGTAAGCCATACGATGAACTGGAAGGCTTCCTCGGGGTACTTGGTGTTTTTGTTGATGCCGAAACTCTGGGATCCAAAATTGTTCGCCTCGGGGCCGTCGCCGGAACCAAGGGCGGGCCAGGCGAAGGATCCCCATCTCATGTTGGGGGTCTCGCCTTTGATCTC
>JAIRZS010000029.1 GCA_031267115.1 Treponema sp. | reverse complement strand
CGGCAAGGCCGACGGCAGGGTTGCGTTGACAATCGCGGGCCTCCCCGGTTATAGTAAGGCATGGTCCAGTAGCTCAGGGGATAGAGCGGCCGCCTCCTAAGCGGCAGGTCGGCCGTTCGATTCGGCCCTGGATCATTTTCGGTAAAAAAGCAGGCCCCTGCCGGGCCGGGCGGTGCGTTTTCGGGGCGGCGAATAGCCGCTCTGCGGCGGTATTATAGCGAATCGGCTTCTTCGGGCAGCGAGGCGACGAAGGTTTCGATGTCTTCGGCGGAATCAAAGAGGCCCTGGAAAAAGGAGGCGCTTCCCCCGCCGCGGCCCCCCCGCGCTTCCATCCGGTCCTTTAAGAGCGGGCGTATGTCGGCGTTTTCAGCCGAGCAGAAAGCGGCAAATTTAAACAGAAAAGGCGAAAAAAACACCAATACCGTGGGTGTAAGCTTCTGCGCCGCCCGGCCTATGCGGAGCAGGTCTTCCATTTCCGAAGCGGGGTAGTTGATGCTGAACACCCGCAGCTTTTCGGGAGCCGCGCTGTTTTGTTCCTTGTTTTCCGCGTCCCGGCCCCTGCTTTTGAGGATCTTGGCCTTGTGGAGCAGGTTCTTGGCCTTGCCGTGGGCCGCGGTTTCCTCCAGTTCCTTTACCTGTTTTTCAAACTGGTTTGCCTTTTCTATAAGGGCAAGCACGGCTTTCCCGGTTTCCGCGACAGGGACCTTGAGCGCGCGGGAGACGGTCTCCCCGTTCTGCCGCGTAACCCGCGAATCCTGCAACACCCGCCTCCCGGCGATAAAGCTGACCCGCGTCATGCCCTTGTATTTTTCCGCCCCTAAAATCCGGAGCATCCCTATCCGGCCTGTGGTTTCCAGGTGCGTCCCGCAGCAGGGGGAGAAGTCGCTGCCCTGAATTTCCACCACCCGGACAACTTCTTCTCCCTGGGGCGGTGTCTTGCGCAGCGGGAAGTCCGCTATGTTTTCCGGGGGGCAGAGGTGGATGATTACCGGAACATCGGTCTCGATAATATCCATGACCGTATCTTCCGCCCTGGCAAGCGATTCCGGATCTATTTGGGGGGCGTCAACATCAATGGTGTTGGTCTCTTCCCCCAGGTGCATGGAGACCGTGTGTTTTCCCGTAAGCCGCAGAATGGTCCCTGAAAGAAGGTGCTGGGCGGTATGCTGGACCGTAAAATCCCGCCGGCGTTTCAGGTCCAGGACAAGTTCCGCAGGCCCGGGGGCAAGCCGCCCGCCGTCCCCGCTCTCTATAATGTGGAGAATTTCCCCGTCCTTTTCCAGCACATCCAGAAGGGGGACCCCATTGACGCTTCCCCGATCCGCGGGCTGCCCCCCTCCCCCGGGATAGAAGATCGTTTTATCCAGGATAAGCGCTGTTTTGTCACCCTCGCTTCTCAGTTCCAGAATATTCACGGGAAAAGAATCGGTACCGGCAAACTCGTAATAGGCGGGAACAGTTTTCATACTATAAGTGTAACTATTCGGCTTGTTATTTGCCAATGAAAGCTCTTAATCCTGGAAAGCGCCCCAAGTACCCCGGCCCAGGGGGCTTCCTATACGTATGCCTTCCCCCAGATAGTCCACCCGCCGGCCCTCTATCAAAAACTGCACATCGCCGACATTGGGAAATTCGGTAGCCGTCCATACCAGTTGCTGTAATTGGGCAATATACCCCTCTATGCCGTCGGTGTTAAACTGGAAATCCTCGCTAAAACTGATATAGGCGGTAGAACCCCGGACCGTGGCGGACAGGACACGGGTTCCGGGAGGTATCAGGGATCGGAGTTTCTGGTTTTCTTCCGCCGCCGTAGGCCCGCGGAGCAGCGCGTTAAGCGCGTCCAGCAGGGGAGAATCAGTTACCGGCAGGGTACGGCTTACCCTGGTACGCAGGATAACCCCGTTTTCCTCGTCGAATTTTATAAGGTAGATAACCCGTTCTACTGTTCTCGGAACGGGCGCGGTTTGGGGCGCGTTTGCCGGGGGAGCCGCCGCGGCGGGCCTCGAAGCCGGAACTTCCGGGGGTTTCGGCGCTTCAGGCGGCGGCAGCGGCGCTTCTTCGGGCGGCTTTGCGGTCTCAGCCGGCAGCGCCGGTTCCGTGTTTTGCGGGGAGGCCGGCGCGGTATTGTCCGCCGGTTTTGGCGGTACAACCGCCGCAGGCGGAGCCTCGTTTTCTTCCGGGGCGGGAACAACGCCCGCCGGGAGTTCGGGCGGCGCTTCGGTATTGCGCCGGGTAACGCGGTCAACAAGGCCGGTATTGTTGACCGTATCGCGGATAGTTTTCCAGTTTATCACAAACAGGAGCAGGATAACAACGAAAAAAACAAACCAAAAGAGATAGGCCAGGGATTTCCCCGCCGGTTTTTTTCTGTCGTTACCGGCAGCCCTGCCCCGGGATTTTCTTTGTATTGCCACATTTCTATGATACGGCGAATAGGTTTTGCGAATCAATAAGCTGTCCCGGAATACATATAACATATAATTGATATACCCACGCATCTATAGTAACATATGCCCGAGCTTGTTCCAAAACCCGGTTGGTTTTGTACCAAGCTCTTGGAGAAAATTGCTAATTTCCTGTACGGCAGGCATTTGCGGCTCATGCAATTTTCTCCGGGGGTAAGAAGCTGTTCCAAAAACTGAAGTTTTGGAACAGTCTCATTCGAAACCAATTTTTTTACGGGAGGACGGCTTATGGCAGGGGAACGGTTTGTTCTGGGTGTTGACAACGGGGGAACGGTCATAAAAGCGGCTCTTTTTTCTCTGGACGGGAAGGAAATCGCAACGGCTTCACGCCAGACGGCGGTTATCACGCCCCGGTCCGGTTATACGGAACGGGATATGGATAATCTGTGGGAGCAGAACTGCGCCTGTATCAGGCAGGTAATCGCCGGCAGCGGGGTATCGCCCGCGTCCATTGCGGGACTCGCGGTTTGCGGCCATGGAAAGGGGCTTTATCCCTGGGGCAGGGACGGGAAGCCCGCCTATAACGGCATTATCTCCACGGATAACCGGGCCTGGCAGTACCCCGAAAAGTGGAAACGGGAAGGGTCTTTTGATGCCGTATACCCCCGCCTCTGCCAGCAGATCATGGCGTGCCAGCCCGTATCGCTTCTGGCCTGGTTCAAAGAACACGACAGGGCCGTTTATGACAATATCAAGTGGGCTTTCTCGGTAACCGATTATGTCCGTTTCCGTCTGACCGGCGAGGCCTGGAGCGAGGCCACCAATATTTCCGGGTCCGCCCTGATGAATGTCCGCGACGCTTCCATTGACCGGGATTTGCTTGCCGCGCTGGGCATCGAGGAGGCCGCCGGCATGATACCGCCCCTGCGCTATTCCAGCGAGCACTGCGGCGCGGTTACGGCGGAAACCGCAGGGTTAACCGGACTTGTTCCGGGAACCCCCGTGGCGGGCGGCATGTTCGACATTGATTCCTGCGCTATCGCCATGTCGGTTACCAGGCCGGAACATCTCTGTACCATAACCGGCACCTGGAGCATTAACGAATTTATCTCCGGGACTCCCGTCACCGGCACCTGCGTGGCAATGAATTCCCTCTACGCCATTCCGGGTTTCTATCTGCTTGAGGAATCGAGCGCCACCAGCGCGGGAAACCTGGAGTGGGTTATTCAGAATTGCTTTGAGAATGAAAAAGTCCCCGAGGGCAAAAAACTGTACCAATACCTGGATGAACTGGCGGGGAGCGTCCCCCCTGATTCCTGCGATGTTTATTTCCTGCCTTTCCTCTACGGCTCCAACCGCCACCCGCTGGCCAAGGCAAGTTTTATCGGCCTGACCAGTTTTCACGGCAAAGCGCATCTTCTGCGTTCCGTGTTCGAGGGAGTGGTTTTTTCCGCCAAAAGCCATATTGACAAGCTCCTTTCAATAAGGGAAGCGCCGGAGGCAGTACGGCTGGCGGGGGGCGCGGCGAATTCCCGGTTCTGGGTCCAGATGTTCGCCGATGTCCTGGAACTTCCCGTGGAAACGGTTACCGGGGTCAGGGAACTTGGCGCCCTGGGGTGCGGAATGGCCGCCGCGGTCGCTTCGGGCATATACCGCGATTATAACGAAGCTGCGGAGGCGATGGTGCGGATATCACCCCCGGTTTTTCCGAACCCCGAAAACAGCGCCCTGTACCGCCCCAAATACGAAAAATATACAGCGCTTTGCGAAGCCCTGGATACGGTATGGAACAGGTTTGAAGTATAGTAGTTATGGGCGCGTCTTCCGGGGGGGAAGTGTCCCCCCCGCGGCGCACACGGTTGCGCCGCTCCCCCCTCTGCGGGGGACACCCCCGCAACGCCCCCAAATTCAGACAGTACCCAGAAGTTTTGCGGAGCAAAACTTCGAAAATGAAAACGCGGAGCGTTTTCATTCCGCAACGCCCCTGGGCCTGGCGACGCAACGCCTCAAATTGGTGCCTGGCACCCTAAGGAGATAAACAATTATGGATAAAATTACGGACAAAAACACGCCGCCGGTTTTCAGAAAATTTACCCAGGGGTACACCTTTAAGGTACTGATGCTTTTCGCCCTGGTTTTACTGCTGCTCATTCCGTTAAACATGATCCGCGGACTGGTTGACGAACGGGGACGGACGGCGGCTTCCGCAGAGTCGGATATTATGGAGGCGTGGGGGAAACATCTTGTTGCGGCGGGCCCCATCGTAACAGTCCCCGGCATCAGAACCTCGGAAGTCCATACCATAGTCGATCGGGAGAGGGAAAGAGTCGAAATAGTCAAAACCCCTTTTACCCTGGTGATAAGCCCCCAAAAGCTGGATATTAACGCCTCTTTCGAAACAGAAACGCGCAAACGGGGCATTTTTTCCGTCCCGCTCTTTTCGGGAACCCTTAATCTGACCGGGACTTTTGATCCGGGCATGGCTGTTACGGAACTTTTGCCCAATGAAGAAGTATTCTTTAACCAGGCGGAACTGGTTATTTCCCTTTCCAGCCAGAAAGGGATCAGCAAAATAAACACCTCCCGCTGGAACGATAAAGAACTTTTCTTCAAACCCGGCAACCAGGGCTACAGCCTCGTGCAGTTCGAGCATGGCAGATCCCCAGCCGGCACATACGTCGAGTATCGCAGATCCACGGCCGGCATATACGCGGCCCTCCCCGAATTTGAAAACAATGCGGCGGTATTCGATATCAGCATCGACATACAGGGCGGGCAAAGTATACGCTTCCTGCCCATCGGCCAGGACACCCACATTGACATTTCCGCCGACTGGGGCTCGCCTTCTTTCCAGGGCGCTTATCTGCCCGGTGAATCGGCGATTGACGATACCAGCTTCTCGGCCTTATGGGACGTAAACTATTTAAGCCGCGATATACCGCTCTCCTGGAAAGACGAGGGCGATGACCGCGATTATTCCGCTTCCCTGTTCGGCGTCGATCTTTTCCGTACTATAAATACATACGCCTTGAATACCCGCGCGGTAAAGTATGCGATACTTTTCCTCATCGTTCCCTTTCTTACCTTGTTTTTGCTGGAAATTTTTACCAAAAAACGCATACATCCGGTCCCCTATCTGCTTTCCGGCATCGGGAACGCGGTCTTTTATCTTTTGCTGCTTTCATTATCCGAGCAGATGGCCTTTTATACCGCCTACCTTCTTGCCGCGCTGGCGGTAACGGCAATGATGACCCTCTATTCCCGTTCCCTGCTGCCGTCGTGGAACCAGAGCTGGTACATGGGCCTGGTTGTTACCCTGTCGTATATACTTTTGTACGCGGTGCTGAACGCCGAATCCTACGCGCTGCTGATCGGTTCCGTGGGGACTTTTGTGGTTGTCGCGTTGATCATGTTCCTCACCCGCAAACTTGACTGGTATGCTGCGGGAGTGGCGGAAAAACTGGAGAAGGGAGAATGAGCGTCCCGCGGGCTTTTATTTAAGGATTTTCACCGCGAAGTCAAATCGAACCAAAGGTTCGAAGTCGAATAAGTTTTGCTCTCCGATCCTTTTTTTTGGCCTCTTTCTTTTACTTTTTCCACTTGAGCCTGTTCCAAAAGCCGGGGTCCGGGGGATGGGGTAGGCCGCTCCCGATGTATCGGGAAGGGCTCCCTATTGGTCGGGAGAAGTTCCCTATTGGTCGGCAGAGTCTCCCTATTGCTAGGGAAGGGCTCCGAATTGGCTGGGGTTTTGGAACAGGCTCACTCCTTTTACTTTTTCGACTTCGTGATAAAAAATTAGCCGTGGAAGCGGCGGCATGGATGCCGTTTTACAGCAGCGCAAGGGATTGGAGGGGTTTAGCCACGGCGCGGAGCGCCGGGGCCGGAGCCCTGCAAAGCCCGGTTTTTTGCGGCTGTGCCGCAAAAAATGCGCCCAAATAAGAAATAGCCAGCCTATTCTTTTATCCCCGGAACTGTGGTAGTATGGATATATGGCGGTTAATTTTTATTCCCTTGGCGCGGCCGAGGAGGTTACCGGGAGCAAGCATGTGCTTGAGGCTGGCGGGCAGAGTTTTCTTGTTGACTGCGGCGCTTTTCAGGGGAGCCGGGCCGAGGCAGACCGGAAAAACCGGGAGTTCGGCATCAGCGCCGATAAAATAGAAGGCGTTATTCTGACCCACGGCCACTACGATCACTGCGGGCTTATGCCGCTTCTGACCAGGCGGGGCTACCGGGGCAATATTTACGCCACACCCGCGAGCCGGGATCTTGCAAGCCTTATTATGATGGATTCCGCGAAGATACAGGCGCGTGACGCGGAGTATCTGCGCAAGCTGGCAAAGAAGCAGGGGGAAAAATTCGACTGGAAGCCGCTCTTTGACGAGGAAGATGTAATCGGAACCGCGAACCAGATGATAGGCGTTTCCTACAGGCGGCCCATGCCTATAGGCGACGGGGTTAAGCTTGAATTTTTTGACGCGGGCCATATCCTGGGATCGGCAATGGCTTTTGTCAAGGTGCGAAAAAACGGCAGGGAAACGGGTATTCTCTGCTCCGGGGATTTGGGCCGCCCGGGAAAGCCGATTATACGGAATCCTGATCACCGGCTTCCCCCGCCCGACTATATTATCCTGGAAAGCACCTACGGCGACCGCCGCCATGACAACGCCGGTAACGCCATGGAGAAGCTTGCCGCTGTTGCCAGGCGCACGGTAGAAAAAAAGGGCAGGATTATCATCCCCGCCTTTGCCATTGAGCGCACCCAGGAACTGGTTTACTATTTCCACCTTTTGGTAGATGACGGGATCATCCCGGAAATCCCTATCTATGTTGATTCGCCTATGGCTACTAACGCTACTACCATTTTCCAGGTTCATCCCGAATGTTACGACGAGGGCATCCACGAGGCGTTCATCAGGCACCACAAAAATCCTTTTGGTTTTAACGCCCTGCACTTTACTACCAGTGTCGCGGAATCCAAAGCCCTGAACGATCATCCGGGACCCCTTATTATCATTTCCGCGGACGGCATGTGCGAGGCGGGCCGGATTCAGCATCATCTTATCCACAGCATTCAGAATCCCGATACTACAATTCTTACGGTGGGTTATATGGCGGAAAACACCCTGGGCCGCAGAATCCGCAACAGAGAAGAAGAAGTAAAAATACACGGCCAATGGTTCAAGCGCCGCGCCGAAGTGGAGGAGATCAACGCGTTCAGCGCCCACGCCGACTACTACGAGGCCGCCCAGTGGCTGGATTCTCTGGACAAGTCAAGGCTCAAAAAAATACTGCTGGTACACGGGGAAAAAAAGGCCCAGAGTTATTTCAGGCAGTACTTGATTGAAAAGGGCTACAGCGTGGAGATTGTCCGGTACGGGAAAAATTACGAGTTGGCATAATCGGATGACAGGAGTTGTGTGTGGGATATTTGACGGGTTTTCACGCGATTGAGGAGCGTATCAGGGCGGGCGGCGCGCCGGGCCCCCTGCTGGTGGCGAAGGCCGGGCCCCGCGCCCGCAGCCTTGTCGGTCTGGCGGGGGAATACCGCGTCCGGATAGACCGCGTGGGCACCCACGAGCTTGACCGGCTTGCGCCCGGCCACCGGGGAATCGCGCTGGAAGCGGGGGATCTCCCCAACGCGCCGGGAGACGTTTCCTTGGAGGACTTTATCGCCGGTCTTGAGGGCCGCCGCCTGAAAGACAAAAACGATGACGCCCTTGTGCTGATTCTCGACGAGATCACCGATCCCCATAATTACGGCGCGATACTGCGGTCCTGCGATCAGTTTGGCGTGGATATGGTAGTTACCCGGAGCCGGCGCACCGCAAAACACGCGGATATAATTGCCACAACCTCCGCCGGGGCGGCCGCCTGGGTTCCCGCCGCGGAAACGGCGAATCTGCCCCGCGCGGTGGATGATCTTAAAGAAGCGGGTTTCTGGATTTACGGCGCGGACGCGGCGGGGGAAGCTGTATACGCCAGGGATCTCCGGGGCAGGACCGCCCTTGTTTTGGGCGGCGAAGGTTCCGGCATATCCCGGCTTCTCCGGGAAAAATGCGACGCGCTGGTGGCCGTTCCCACGCAGGGCAGGATCGATTCGCTTAATGTATCCGTGGCCGCCGGAATCCTGCTTTACGAGGCAAGGCGGCAGCGCCGGAACGGCGCCAAAAACAGGCAGCCGGATTAGTACCTATGGATATATTGTTCCGGGCAAAACGCGGGCGGAGATTTAATATGGGCTTTCCCAAAACCAACCGGGCTTTGGGGAATGCTGATATTCCACGTTTTTAACTGGACATATCCGGAAAAATCATGCTACCATGACAAAGACCGCATACGAGTAAGCAGGAGTATAAGCAGCCGCGAAACCCATGAGCGATATCATCGATCTGCGCGAAACATCCCCCAATCACTGGCAGGCGAAATACCAGGGCAATTATGGGGTGTATACCATCAAAATAGCTACCGACGGGAAGAGCCGGGGCGATTTCTCCTGTTCCTGCCCCAGCAGTTATTATCCCTGCAAGCATATTGCCATAATTGAGGGGGCTATTGCCAAAAGGATAGCAAAGAATGCTGCGGAGCAGAAAAGCGGGAAAAGCCAGGGGATGAACGCGGAAGGCCTGCTCAAAAAACTTACCCACGAGGAATTGTATAACTTTACGGTCCGGCTCATAAAATACAACCCGGACCTGACCAGCGCCGTTTTTCTTGAATTTTCGGAAAAAATCGGGAACGAAAACGGCAACAAGTACGCCCCCATAATACGCGGGGAACTGGCGGGCGTTTCCCCTGACGAGCGCGATTACTATGACGAAAACGAGTTTTATATTGATGTTTTGGACCAATGGGCCGAAAAAGCCGAACAGTACCTTAAAGATAAAAAACCCCGGGAAGCGGTATTGATCGCCCAGGCGTATATCGAAGAATTTGCCTATTGGCTGCAAGAAACCGTTGACGGTGATTTTATTGACTGGATTCCCGAAACGTACCAGTCCGGGCCTTTTGAAATTTTGAAAAAAGCGGCCGCCGATCCGCAGATAAAGGCCAGGGACCTTTACGATTACTGTATGAGCGAAATGTCAAGGGAAAGATATTCAGGACTCGATATGGCGGATTATTTTAGCGATCTGCTTATGACGCTGTCGAAAGAGATAAACCCCGATGCCTTTATTGAATTGCAGTTACAATTACTCGGCAATGTTCAGGACAAAAGCTCTTATGGGGCGAAAAAAATCCTTGACCGGATTATCGATTTTTACAATAGCCGGCGTCAGTCCGGGAAAGCCTGGAAATACATAGAAGATAATATACAGATAGACAGTTTCCGCCAGCAGGTAGTTGAAAAGAGAATAAGGCAAAAGAAATTCTCCGAAGCAAAAAAACTCATCAATGATTATATCAAGGAGAATCAGGACAGATACCGTTCCGATACATGGGATAATTACCTTCTGCAAATGGCCCGGGCGGAAGAGGATGTTCCCGCCATACGCAGCATTTCCTATTCATTTATCGAAGACAGCTTTAATAAGCAATATTACCGGATATACAAATCCGCCTTTAGCCCCGGCGAATGGCCGGAGAAATTCGAGGAACTCTTCCGGCATTACGATGCCAAAAAAGGTTCCTGGGGCAATTCCGCGCCGGATCTTTTGGCCTCCGAGGGGATGGCCGAACGGCTGCTGGAGTATATCGGGCTGCATCTTTCTATGGAAAACATAGAGAGGTATCACACGTTCTTTGCCGCGGCCTTTCCCGGAGAGACCCTCGCCCTTTTCCGTAAGGCCGTTGACCGCTATGCGGAAAACAATACAGGGCGTGCCTGTTACGAACGTATTGTCGGCGTGTTCAGCATAATGAAAAAAATACCCGGCGGCGCTGCCGTGACGGCGGATATGAAAGCTCAATACCTGATTCAATATAAAAACCGGCGGGCCATGGTAGAGATACTGAGCAGGAAGCAGGAGTAGAATATGCTGGAAGAATTAAAAAAAGCGGTGTGCGGGGCGAATCTGCTGCTGCCGCATTACGGGCTGGTAACTTTTACCTGGGGGAATGTTTCCGCTATAGACCGCGAAAAAGGTCTTTTGGTGATCAAGCCTTCCGGGGTTGAATACGGCAAGCTCAGGCCCGAAGACCTTGTGGTCCTGGATCTTTCCGGCAAAAAAATCGAGGGGGAATTGAACCCCTCTTCCGATACGGATACCCATATCGAATTGTACAAAGCTTTTTCGAACATCGGCGGGATAGTGCATACCCACAGCCGCTGGGCGACGATTTTTGCCCAGGCGGGCGCCGGAATACCCGCCTTCGGTACGACCCATGCGGACTACTTTTACGGCGAAATCCCCTGTACCCGCCGGATGACCGGCGCGGAGATCGAAGGCCGCTACGAAAAGGAGACGGGGACGGTAATTGTGGAAACCTTTGACGGCAAGATCGATCCGGACACGATGCCCGCGGTGTTGGTACACAGCCACGGCCCTTTTGCCTGGGGGAAAAACGCCGTCGAAGCGGTGCATAACGCCGTAGTCCTGGAAGAGGTAGCCATGATGGCCTGGCACGTCCGTATGCTGGATTCCGCCGCGCCCCCCATGCAAAGCGAACTTCTGGACAAGCACTTTCTCCGCAAGCACGGTCCCGGCGCTTATTACGGCCAATAAGATTTATTTGGGCGCATCCGTGCGCCAACCTGCCCGCAGGGCAGGACGGCCCACGGACCGGGCTTTCCGCTTGTATCTTTTTTGCCTGCGGCAAAAAAGGATACCGCTTCAATCCCTTGCGCGTTCCGTAATGAGCCTTATTTTGCCAATATGTAACAGCAAACGGCCCGCATAGGCTCGATTCTGTACCTCTATCCTCCGGTCCGCAACTTTCTGTCGAACGGGCCTCCAAACCGGCAAAGATACCCCGGAACTTGCTCCTAAGCACTTTCATTCGTACATTTTCCATACTATATTTATAATACTTGGAGCATTTCCCAAAATTTTGTTAGTTTTGAGAAATCCATCTTAAAAAAATGCGTAACTATTCAGTCGGGGGACTAAGGCCCCCACTCCGCAAAAAGTCTTGTCAAGACTTTTTGCAATGTCCGGTTGAACGAGGGGGTTTGGACCCCCTCCGCCCGAAAAAAACGATAGTTTTTTTCGAGCTACCCCCACCTGGCATTTATCGGAAAGTGATAGGCTGAATAGTTACAAAAATACAAATCCGGAGGGTATTATGGCTAATCCGCAAAAAAACAGTCCTTCAAAAGATGAATTTTCCGAACGGTTAATCGGCGCGGTAGTTCCCCTGGGGGCCTTGCGGGGTTCGGGAAGTACGGGTGTTGGGGAATTTCCGGATCTGGTGGAATTTGCCGGCCTTTGCGTGAAAATGGGGGTCGGCCTTATCCAGCTTTTGCCGGTAAACGATACGGGCTACCAAAGCTCGCCCTACTTTGCCCTGACGGTGTTCGCCCTTCATCCCCTTTATCTGAGAATCGCCGATTTGCCGGAGGCGGGGCCGTTCGCCGCCAAAATCAAGGCACTGGGCGAACGTTTTGACAAGGATGCCCGCTTTGCCTTTGAGCCTATCCTAAAGGCGAAGATCGGCCTTTTGCGGGAAATATACGCGGCCAATAAAACGGAAATCGC
This sequence comes from Treponema sp., assembly GCA_031267115.1. Classification (GTDB taxonomy): domain Bacteria; phylum Spirochaetota; class Spirochaetia; order Treponematales; family Breznakiellaceae; genus JAIRRR01. The sequence continues at coordinate 9,447 of JAIRZS010000029.1, read as the reverse complement.
CGCAAAAGCCGGGAAGGGCGGCGGCTTAGGCGTATGGATTGAAGAAAATCCCTGGGTTAAAGAATACGCGGTATTCCGGCGGCTTAAAGAGATAAACGGGGAAAGAGGATGGAAGGAGTGGTCTTCCCATCAGCAAATAAGCGCCGAAGAAATTGAGTCTCTGTGGGACGACGAAAAAATCAAGGACGAGCATCTTTTTTGGGCCTGGCTTCAGCAGGCCCTGGACGCCCAGTTCAGCAGGGCCGCCAAAGCCGTGTCGGATATGGGCATCCTGCTTGAGGGGGACCTTCCCATCCTTATCAACGAGGATTCCGCCGATGTCTGGGCCCACCCGGAATATTTTAACCGGGAGCTGTCCGCCGGCGCCCCGCCCGATATGTACAGCCCCGAAGGCCAGAGGTGGGGTTTCCCCACTTACCGCTGGGATGTTCTGGAAAAAAACGACTACGACTGGTGGCGGAAACGGCTTAAAGTCGCGGAAAAGTACTACAAGGCTTACCGGATAGATCACGTGCTGGGCTTTTTCAGAATTTGGACATCTTCCCAGCATGATAATACTTCTGTTTTGGGGTGGTTTAACCCCTATGTCCCGGTTACCAAAAAAGATCTTGTCACCCTTAATTTTGACGAGGGCCGCATACGCTGGGTTACCCGGCCCCATATCCCCACCGGGGAACTGTGGGACGCGCTGCGTTCAAATTGGGGAGGTTCCTACACCAACGGGGATATAGCCGCCGAAGCCGACCGTGCCTTTACGCAGGCCCTGGACCGCATCGGGGAGGAAGAGCTTTGGCTTTTTAAGGATAGTATTACCAGCGAGCAGGATATTATCGCGCTCAATCTCCACCATGCCGCCCAGGGCTATCTTGTTAATGTCTGGCATAACCGGCTTTTTGTGGAATACGAAAAGGGGAATTATTTTCCCACATGGCTGTACCGCAATACCCGCGCCTATGCCTCGCTTTCCGAAACGGAAAAGCAGGCCCTTGAAACGCTGGTTGAAAAACACCGCGCCGATTCGGAAAAAATTTGGGAAAAGCAGGGGCAAAAACTTCTTGCCATGCTTAAGGAATCAACTTCGATGCTCCCCTGCGCGGAAGACTTGGGCGCGGTTCCCGGCTGCGTCCCCCGGGTGCTTGCGAAACTCAGGATCCTGGGGCTCAGGGTTGTCCGCTGGCACCGTGACTGGAAGGCCGAGGGTGAGCCTTACTACCCCTTTGAGGATTACCCGGAACTCAGCGTTTGTACCCCTGCGGTACACGACAGTTCCACGCTCAGGGAATGGTGGGACAAGGAGGCCGAACAGGAAGTATTTTCAACCTTTATCGGCGTCCCCGCGCTGCCGAAAATTTACAACCCCGGCGCCGCGAAGATCATCCTGCACAAAATCGCCGCCGCTGCGTCCCGTTACCGGGTCTTCCAGATACAGGATCTGCTCCACCTTTCGCCCAGGTGGTACGCCGGCGATTCGGCTTCGGAACGGATCAACGTTCCCGGTACCCTGAACGAGTTTAACTGGACCTACCGCCTGCCGGCGTCTATTGCCGGTATAGCGAAAGATACGGATCTGCTCAACGCGGTCAGGGAGCTTGCGGATATCAAGCCGGCAAAGAAAACGAAAGGCAAGAAGTAGCGGCAATTTACGATTTAACATTGGACCGTGCAAGGGATTGGAGGGGCGCGTAAGACCCGGAGGGTCTGGAGCGTTCTTTGCGCCGCCGGGCGCAAAGAATGGAACGGAGCGGAACCCCGCAAAGCCTGGTTTCCGGCGCGAAGCGCCGGAAATGCGCCCAAATTCTAAAAAATCTTCGTAACCCAACCGGGGTTTTGATGGAGGTCCGGTTACTCATTGTTGGCGGAACGCGCAAGCCGGAAGCCAAGGTAATCAGCCTGGATGTACGGGCTTTCTATCCCCCGGTTGGCGGAACGCAGACTTCGCGCGTTGCCGTACCAGCTCCCGCCGCGCCTGACACGGCCTGAACCCGAGGACGGGCCCGCCGGGTCGGTCTGCGTTCCATTATAGTTTCCATACCAGTCCCAGCACCACTCCAACACATTCCCGATCATGTCGTAGAGGCCCCACGCGTTCAGAGAGAACATTCCTACCGGCGCCGTCTCCGGAAACCCGTCCCGCCCCTCGACTCTTGTCCCGCCCGGGTTTTTCGTTTCCCATGTCGCGTCCGCCACATTCCCTACCTGTATAAGCGTTTCCTCCCGATCCCCGTTGTAGTACCTGGTCGCGGTCCCCGCCCGGCACGCGTACTCCCACTCCGCCTCCGTGGGCAGCCGGTAGCCGCCGGCGTTCCGGTTCCAGGTTACCAGCCACTTTGCTTTATCGTCGGTATTGCGGTTATTCGGATCGCTGCTCCCCTTGTCTATCGTGTACACAGGGGTCAGACCTTCCTGTACGCTTCGCCGGTTGCAGTATTCCACCGCGTCGTACCAGCTTACGCGCTCCACCGGCTGGTTATCCCCTTTGAAACGGCTGGGGTTATTCCCCATCACCGCTATCCATTCCTTCTGGGTTACCTCGTACCTCCCCATATAAAAGCCGCTCACCGTTGCGCGGTGCCGCGCTTCAATGTCAAAACGCCCTACCGCGCGCCCCGCTTCCGAATCGGGGCTCCCCATCAGGAAGGTTCCCCCTTCTACCCGCACCATGCCGGGGGAGTAGTAAGCCGCTTCGATACGGATAAACCGGGAACGCGCGAGCCGAAAGCCAAGGCCGGGGGACCGGGCCGACGGAGTGCTTCCGTTCCGGCTGGCCGAACGCGCGTGTCCGGCGGGGCTGCCCCAACTGCCGCCGCGGTTGACGCGGCTATCCCAGGACGGGGAGCCCCAGGGGGGGCCTTCCGGGTCGGCCTGCGTTTCCTGGCGATAATTCCCCCACTGGTCCCAGCACCATTCCTGCACATTCCCGATCATGTCGTAGAGGCCCCATTCGTTTGGAGAGAATGTTCCCACAGGCGCTATTTCCGTGTACCCGTCCTGTCCGTCAATTCCTGTCAAAAACGGGTATTTCTCGTTTCCCGTCGTATCCGCTATATTCCCTATCCGTACCAGCGTTTCCTCACGATCTCCGTTATAGTACCTCGTCGTAGTCCCCGCCCGGCACGCGTACTCCCACTCAGCCTCCGTCGGCAGGCGGTAGCCGTCCGCTCCCCGGTTCCATGCAACGTTCTCCCCGTCGTGCATATACACAGGGATCAAGCCTTCCTGCACGCTCCGCCGGTTGCAGTATTCCACCGCGTCATACCAGCTTACCTGTGCCACAGGCAGGTTATCCCCTTTGGAGTAACCGGGATTGCTCTCCATCACCTCCCGCCATTCCTTTTGGGTTACCTCGTACCTCCCCATGTAGAAGCCGCCGACCGTTACCTGGTGCTGCGGCCCTTCCCAGTCAAAACGCCCCGCCTCCGAATCGGGACTCCCCATCAGGAAGGTCCCGCCTTCCACCAATACCATGCCGGCGGGAATCTTTTCCTTGGACTGGGCGTAAAGGGACATGGCGAAGAGAACCGGCAGTAAAAAAACGCAGATTTTTATACGGGCCATAGCTTCTCCTTTTACGATTGCTCTTTGTTACCGGGGCGGATAACGCCGCGCCGCCGCCCGGCGAAAAAAGCGGAGTAAAATTTTGCGTTTACCGAAGCTGCCTACAGCTTGTCAATCAGCATTGAACATTTGCCGGAAGGTATGGGCAGCGTTTTTTTCTTCTTGCCGAGAATGTTTATCGTAAAGTAGTAGAGTTTTTCGCTCTCCATGTGAATCTCCCAGCCGCGACCGCTTTTGTTCGACAGGATTGTAATCATGTTTTTCTTGAGCGACAGATTCTCTATCCCCATAATTTCCAGGTTGGGGATGATCCAGTCCACTGTTTTACGGGGCAGGGAAATAAGAAGGCCGACAACATTTTCTATCGTAAGGCATACGGTGGAAAGGGCGGCGTAGGTAAGGTACTGGGGGCGCGGGAAATCCTCCACGCCGGGCCACTGGGCCGGGCCTTCCTTAAGGGGCAGGTAGGCTTCCCAGAGATTACCCTTGTGGTGGTTCCCGTCGGGGCTCATGGAATCGAGGACAAAGTAAAGATGGCGGGTAGCGCATTCACGGGCAAAATCCCACCTCTGGTAGCGTTCCAGGCCCTTGATCACCATGAAGGTAAGGTGGGGGTAAACCGAGCCGTTGAAACCGCAGCCGGTTTCGCTGAATTCGCTTTCGTTTACAGCCATGGAAGGAAAAGGGTGCGGCGATCCGAAGCAGGCGGGATCCGACAGTTTGCTGATGATACGTTCGGCCTTATCGTCATTGGGGATTTCGGCAAGCAGGGACCAGTACCCGGCTAAAGTTTTTACTTTTACCTGTTTTTCGTACTTATCAATATCGTAATAGAATCCGTCCTCGTTGTCCCACATAAGGCTGTTGATTCGGGTTTTAAGCGAGAAATACTGCCGCTTGTACTGGAAACTGGCTTCCTTGTCGTTGAGGATATCCGCCAGCGCGGACATATAAAGCACGTTGATAGCCATAACCGTGTTAAAATCAACAGGATAGGCGGCGGGCTGTCTGGCGTCCGCTGCCATGCCGGTGGCCGCGATAGGCACTTCGTAAAGGCCGTTGGGGCGTTTGAATTCGGCGTCTATCCATGCCAGGTATTTGTGCAGGATAGGGATAATATCTTTTACGCGCTTTTTGTTTGCCGTCTTGTGGTAGAGGTTGAATTCCGCCCAGGAAAACAGGGGGAGCGCCAGGCCATCGGGATTCTCGTGGCTCAGTTCGGGCAGACCCGTTTCGATGTTATAAGCCGAACGGATAGCGCCGTTAGGTTCCTGGTGTGAATAAAAGGCGTCCAGACTCGGGTGCGCCTGGTATATCCGGTTGGAATAAACCAAAAAAAACGAAGAATAGACCGCGTCAACCTGATGGATTATGGGACTTCCGGGATAAGAAAAAAACTTCCCCTCTATAGCGGGTTTTTCAACACTCTTTTCATTCCCGGTATTCCAGCAATCCTGGATCCAGGCCCAGGTCTTATCATAGATGTCTACAAAATCCTGATCGTAAAAGTGGATTTTGGGGAAATCGCGCCTAACCAATGCCCGCTCCTTGCTCAGAAATCCGTTGCAACGGATAAATTGCTTTCCCAAAAGGTGAACCGAACGGTCATTGCTTCTAGGTTTGTTTTATTATACAGTGATAACGGCAAATTTTCCATATTATTTTTTCTTTTTTTGTTGAGGTATTACAGTGTTTAAATCTTATATATCTCTGGAAGTGAGAATTCTCCTGTTTGGGGATCAAAATAGCCCCGCCGGGGAGAAAACCTTCTGCGGCTGTATACCTAACTTTGATGGTTCCGGAGGGAAAGGCCCTGCCGGCGGAAATCCAGCCGCCAAAACCGAATCCTGCCCGGTATGCCGGGAAGAGCCGGGGGCTGTCCCCTGCCTCAATGCCCTGGCCGCCCGGAAAGCCTATTTGCTTATCCGCGGCTTAGGGGGGGCCGTCATCAAGGATGTACCTTACGAGCGGAACCTGAATATCCCGCCTCTGCCTCCGGCCCATCACCTTTCCCGGCTCTCCACAAAAATGGGGACCGATTGTTTTCTGGACATTATGTTCCACCGCCGCCAGAAACGGATCAGGATTCCGGAACTCAGGCTTGAAGAAGATTCAGGCCGCCTGATCAGGCCGGGGAAAGGATCGCTTGCCGCCTATATGGATTATTCCAGCGCGGGTATGCCGCTTCTCCGCCTGAAAACCGCGGCGGATCTGGAAATCGGGGAAGAGGCGGAAGTTTTTTTAACCGATTTAAGGCGGCGGATTCAGTACCTGGAGCTTATCCCCGCCGCGCCGGGGGCCAAGGTTCCCTGGGAGACGGTAATCCGCTGTAACGCCTATGTAGCCCTGGCGTCCTATCCCGAAACCCCGGATCAGTACGTAAAACTGCGGAATCTTAACTCTTTCAATTTTGTATCCAGAGCGGTAAACGCCGAACTTTCCCGCCAGGAAGAAATCGTGATCAATGGCGGGACAGTGCCGGCGGAAGGCAGGATATGGAACGAGGCTAGATCCGCCACAGAGCCGTTCCAGACACGGGCGGAGGTAGAGAAGCCTAATTTTGAACGGCTGGATATGCCGTGCTTTACGCCGGGGCCTGATGTTCTTGAAGCCCTGGACAATTTTACCATAGAGCTTCCGGCGGCGCGCCGGGACAGAATGATGGATGTCTACGGCCTGACCCAGTACCAGGCCGAATTTGTCTGCGACGAACTGAGCCGGGCCGATTATTTTGAAAGGGCGGTTCAGTTGGGAGCCGTTCCCAAAGAAGCCTCCCAATGGCTGGCTTCTTTTGTAATAAAGGAATGCAAGCGCCGGGGCCTTTCCATTGCCGAAAGCCCGCTTAGCCCGGCCCGGTTTGCCGCGATTATGGGTATGCTCGGGGGAAGGCGTATTCACGGCAGTATCGCCAAACAGACCATCACGGCGGTATTGGAAAATAATCTTGACCCGGAAAAACTGGTAAAGGACCGGGGGTGGGAGCAGCTTACCGACCGCGGGGAAATCGAACGTGTTGTAAAAAAAATTATCGAGGAAAACCCCCAGGAAGTAAAACGCATTAGAGAGGGAGACGCCGGGCCGATACAGTTCCTTACCGGAAGCGTGATGCGGGAAACCGGGGGGCTTGCGGAACCTACCCTGGTAAAAGAAGTGCTGAACGATCAGCTTTCCGTGTCGTTGATTTACGTACTTTCCATGGGCGGCGCCATTTCGGGGCGGATCGCCGAAGACGGCACCCTGGAAGCGGGGGACGAAAAGGTACTCCGCAGCCTTCTGGACAATACCGAATTTATCCTGCGGGAATCTGCGGAGGGAAAAACAGAGAATGTCAAAGTCCGTTTTGAGTCCATCCAGGTAGGGCGCATATTTTCCGAGGAAATTACCCCGGCGGACTGGGCCGCCCTTATAGAAACCATTGCCGAAAAACTCAATTCCGGTACGGCCAACGGAATCGTAGTCGCCCACGGCACCGATACCCTTGCGTATACCGCGCCCCTGCTTTACTGGCTTTTTGCCGATGCCGGCGCGCCTATTGTCCTGGCGGCCTCGTCGTCGCCCCCCGGGGCGGGGCAGGAAGCCGCCTGTACCATGCGCAAGGCCGTCAGCCTGGCCCTGAGCAAGCCCAGGGGGGTCTACGTGGTCAACGGCGGCAGGGTGCTTTCGCCCCTTAATCTGAAATACGAGCGCATCGGGAACGACGGCTTCAGGAACTGGAACATGGGGACCCCGGTTTTTACCGGTACGTCCCTTCTAACCGGCCCTCTGGAAGCCGATCGGTATGTGCTTACCCAGCTTCTGGAAGACGCGATCAATTCCATGTGCGTAATCCGTATTTATCCCGGACTCAGGCCGGATTATCTCGGTTCGCTTATGGACCGGGGGGTAAGGAATTTCTTCCTGGAACTTTACGACACTGGGACCGCCGGCCTCCGGGAAGGCCCCTATTCCCTCAGGAGGGTCTTTACCACGGGTAAACGCAGGGGCGCCCGTTTCTATTGCAGTTCCCAGCAGGAAGGCATCGTGGACTTTTCCGGCTATTCAAGCTCCCGGGAAATATGGCGCGAAGGCGCCGTCCCCATGGGGGCCTATACCACCGAGACCGCGGTTGCCCGCTTTCTGGCGGCCGCCATAATTGCCGACAGCGATGCCGAATTGGCCGGCCTCATGGAAAGCGCCGCCCTGGAAAACACGGGGCAGTAAGCCCGTTCCTGTAGGGCGGCATTGCCCTTGCAACCCCTTGCGCGGCATTTTTCGCCATCGTCAGCCCCCGGTTTTTTTCCCAATTTTGGCCCAGGTATCCCGAAGCCCAACGGTTTTGTTGAATACCGGCTTTCCCCCATCGCCCGTATCCGGATCGCGGACAAAATAACCCAGGCGCTCAAACTGGAACCGGTCCCCTTTTCCGGTTTCCGCCAGGCAGGGTTCGGCATAGGCGCCGGAAATTACCTCAAGCGAATCAGGGTTAAGGTTGTCCAGGAACGAGCCTCCCGGCGTTGTTTCCATAGGCCGGTCCGTATTGAACAGGTAGTCGTAAATCCGCGCCTCAATGGGAACGGCGTGTGCCGCGGAAAGCCAGTGAATCGTCCCCTTAACCTTGCGGTTGTCCGGGGCATTGCCGCCCCTTGTCGCCGGGTCAAATGTACAATGTACGGCGGTAATTTCGCCCGATGCGTTTTTCTCAAAGCCCGTGCAGGTAACGATATAGGCGTAACGGAGCCGCACCGGGTTTCCCGGAAAAAGCCGGAAGTATTTTGGCGGGGGCGTTTCCTCAAAATCGTCCCGCTCTATCCACAGTTCCCTGCCAAAGGTCAGCTTTCTTGTTCCGGCGGATTCGTCCTCCGGGTTGTTTACCGCGTCAATCTCCTCGGCCCTGCCCTCTTCCCAGTTGTCAATGATAAGTTTCAGGGGCCTGAGGACCGCCATAACCCGGAGGCTCGTTTTGTTCAGATGTTCCCTCAGACAGAATTCCAAAAAGGCTATATCTACCGTACTGTCGGTTTTGGCTATCCCCACCTGGGAGGCAAAGCTGCGTATAGCCTCCGGGGTATAACCCCGTCGCCGGAGTCCCGCGATAGTGGGCATACGGGGATCGTCCCAGCCGGACACATGTTTTTCCTGGACCAGCCTGAGAAGCCAGCGCTTGCTCATCACGGTTTTGGTCATGTTAAGCCTGGCGAATTCGATCTGCCGCGAGGGGAATACTTCGGCCTCCCTGATGAACCAGTCGTAGAGGGGCCGGTGAATCTCATACTCCAGGGAGCAAAGCGAATGGGTTATCCCCTCTTTCGCGTCGGAAAGGGGATGCTGGAAATCGTACATGGGGTAGATGCACCACCGGTCCCCGGTTCGGTAGTGGTGTTCCCGGCGTATCCGGTACATCACCGGATCGCGCAGGAGCAGATTGGGGTGGGCCATATCGATCTTGGCCCGCAGGGTCCGGGCGCCGTCGGGGAATTCCCCGGCCCGCATCCGGGTAAAAAGGTCCAGGTTCTCCTCTACCGGGCGGTCCCGCCAGGGGCTGTTTTTTCCGGGCGGGGTCACAATAACGGCCTTGCTGTTGTTTTTGTCCGCCGCCGAGGTTCCCCGGTATTCGCTCATCTCCCCGTCGGAAAGATCGTCTACATAGGCGTGGCCTTTTTTTATGATCTTTACCGCCAGATCGTACAGGTATTCGTAGTAATCCGATGCGTAATACTCCCGGTCTTCCCAGTCGTAGCCCATCCATTTAACATCCCGCTTAATGGCGTCGACGTAAGATATGTCCTCTTTTTCCGGGTTTGTATCGTCGAAGCGCAGATTGCATTTGCCCCCGAAACGCTCCGCCATGCTAAAGTCTATATAAAAGGCCTTGCAATGCCCGATATGGAGCCAGCCGTTCGGTTCCGGGGGAAA
>JAIRZS010000348.1 GCA_031267115.1 Treponema sp. | reverse complement strand
GGTTCGTGTGGTTCGTGGTTAATCCTTTGTAATTGCTCATATCAGTAGATTTAGTCCAGTCAAGATATTAGTGAGGTTTCAGGCTAAAGCCCGGTGGTTAAATTCCTTCAAATTCTATGGGTTTCTATAGGTCAAGTTTAGACTGTCGGGCCGCCCAAAGAATACGGGTACCAAATATCCGAAAAAACGTAACTATTCAGAGGCTGTTCCAAAACTATCGGCAGCAAGGTAAGAAGGGAGGGGGAAGCCGCGGACTTGTTCCGCAACTCCGGCCACTGTCAGTAAATTAAGAAATTTTGCCCGTCGGGCTTCTGTCCGAGACTGCCCGAATTCCGGCGCCTTTGCCGGCGGACAGAGGTTCCCCGCCGGACGCTGCGGATTGAGGCGTATAGGGCCGCTGGCGCGGAAGACGGGGCCGTACAGCGGCGGCTAGCCGGGAGGAGGCGCGGCAGGGAGGGGGGGAAGGGGAGGGAAACAGGGGGAAAAGACTAAAAAACAAGGAGGGTCCGCAATTCCTTCATACAAGGGTCTGACCCCGTTCCCCGCCTCCTCTGGCGGTTCCCCCTCCAATATCTCCGACCAATACCTATCCCCCCAGATATGCCCTATCCTCCCGTCCATCCCGTTAAACCGCTGCGCGAACACCTGCTTCAGCCATTTCATAATCTCGGGAAGCTGGAACCCGTCCGCCGGCATGATGTAAAACATAAGCCGGTCGTCCTCAAGCCGCAGGGCGCGGACCTCGAACGCGTACCGCCCCTGAGCCTGCCGGAACACGCGGGCGAAAAGCGCCAGTGCGTCGGGCCGTCTGAACAGCGGCTCGCGGTTGTTGATACGGGTACGTATCCCGTACCAGACACCCTGGCCAAGCAAACGCAAGTTTCTCATACGAATATATATGGGATTGAGCGGCTGTTTTGCTTCAACCGGAGGCGAAAAACCCGCGAAATCCGTACGGGTTTTTTACAATTGTTTAACTTGCTGGCAGGGGGAAGCTGCGGGCTTGCAGGCAAGTCCGGCCCTTCAGTCCGGGCCAAGGTCCCGGCCTGCCCCCTCTGCGGGCGGCTCCGCCTCGCAACGCTCTGCCAAGGGGCCGCTTGCGACTCCGGGGGACTTGTCCCTCGGAGTTTTGGAACAGCCTCAAGTAAGAAAAAAGAAAGGGAAGATAAAGTAAATACCCTATTCTTCCCTACTTCTTATACTTTTTTGACTTTTTCGACTTTGCGGTAAAAAACCCTGAAACAACTTTCTCGACTTTACGGTTGAAAATTCCGTGAGTCAAGGAAACAGCGGCATCCATGCCGCAGATTCCGCGGCTAAATTTTTACCGCGAAACAGCCGCGGCCCAGGCGTGAAGCGCAATGCCAAAAGCTACCGATACATTAAGGGAACCCTTCGCGCCGTAAACCGGAATACTCAGGCGGCCCAGGGAGCCGTCCACCAGCTTCAGGGCCTCCGGGCTTACCCCAAGTTCTTCGGAACCGGCTATCATTACCGCGGATTCGGGGAATTTAAAATCCCCCAGCCCTGTTCCCCCGGTTTCCAGGGCAAAAAAAGGCCCCCCGCCCAGGAAACCCGCAGCCGCCCCGCGCTGCGGCGCGGAATCGCCGGGGGCCAGGTCCACGGAAAGCCTCTCCCAGGACATAAGGTCCACAGAACCCATTGCGGTCCTGGAAGCCCGCCGGTGCAGGGGATCGGCGCAGAGCGGCGACAGGTAGAGCCTTTCCACGCCAAAAGATTCGGCTGTCCGGAACATGGCCCCGACATTAAAGGGGGATCGTATATCCTCAAGGTAGATCCGCATCCCCGGAAACACCCGGCGTTTCGCGCCGTCCAGCCTGCCCCGGTGATCGATAAAATCCCAGTCTGCGGGGACCTGGCCGGTTTCAGCCAGGAGAATGTGGCGGACCGTGTTGAGGGATCGGGGGTTTTCGGCAGGCATTTGTTCCAGCGCGGCTTTCAGGGTGGCAAGGGCCGCCGGGGAAAAAGCCGGATCGCCGGGCAGCAGGCCCAGGACGCTTTCAAGAAAAGCGATCTCCCCGGGGGCTAGGGTCCCTCCGGCGGCCAGGCGCAGTTCTGCGCGGGTAACAATCCTGGCGATCTTCCGCAATCGCTGGGAACGGGCCAGTTTTTCAAGTTTATGGACAGGAATCAATACGGCCTCCAAACCGGCCGGGCAAAAAAAAGCGGAACCCGGGTTATCCCTCAGGTTCCGCCTTTTTGTCTTTGGAATATAACCTAAAACCCAAAGACATCCATTATTCTATCCGCCGTAGCGCCGATCCGTTCTTCAATATACGCCGGGTCATTGATCTTCTGTCTCAGTTCAGCGACCCGGTCCTCCCTTACATCGGGAGCGGATGCCACCAACTCCAGCGCCCGATAAAACTCGGCTTTTTCCACAGCCTCCGAGGATAAGCTTATGGAATCGGACTTTTCAGTCTGGCTGACGCGACTGTTCGGTCCGGGTTTTTTGCCGGGTTGAACGGGTTCCGGAGAACCTATCCTGTCGATGGTCATACTCATTTCCTCTACCTCTATTATCGGCAGTTCTCTACCATTAGTTTACACGTTAATTCGATTTCTTGCCAGATACATATATTGAAAATTCCCCAATTTGTTGGTTTTTTTCCACCAAAATTCCAAGAATTTCTCCAACCGGACCCCTCAGGTATTCCTCGTGTATCTTGGTCATCTCCCTGCCTACACAAATATAACGCTCCCTATCAAATTCGGCCAGATCCTCCAGAAGCTTAAGTACCCTGAAAGGCGATTCGTAAAGTACAAAGGCTGCGTCCATTGCTAGAAGCTCCCCAAGCCGGGAACGGCGGCGTCCCGCCCTGGGCGACAGAAAACCCTCGAAAACCACCGTCTTGTCCGTCCCCCCGGCCACGCTGACCAGGGAGGCAAACGCGGAAGGCCCCGGTATGGGGATAACTTCGTGTCCCGCTTCCAGGACGCGCCGGACCAGGACCGATCCAGGATCGCTCAGAGCCGGCGTACCCGCGTCGCTCGCGTAAGCTGCGGTTTTGCCTTCGTTCAGGGCGGAAACCACCTCTCCGGCGGCGGATTGCTCGTTCTGCGACCGGCAGGAGAGGAGCTTTACCCGGATACCAAGGTGATTCAGGAGCTTAAGCGTGCGGCGGGTATCCTCGCAGGCCACCAGATCCGCTGTTTTAAGAATTTCCGCCGCCCGGTAGCTAATGTCCCCCAGATTTCCAATCGGAGTGCCGATAATATAAAGAATCGCCAAAGTCCTGTAAGTATATCCCGGAGATCGGCGCCTGGCAATCTGTGGGAGCGGGGACTTTAGCCCCCCGGCTGGATAATTACATGAATACATTATTTCAATTACTGATTTTATCGATTATCGGCGTAATCTTTATCTGGTTCGGCTATACTATTTTTTTCCGTTTCCCCAGAGGTCGCGGAAAAGAAGCGTACAGAGGCAATGACAATTACGGCCGCAGCCGCAGGAGGGACGGTTCCCGGATAGAAAACGGCAGCCCCGGCGACCCCAGGGTCTGCCCGGTTTGCTCCGCCAAACTCAATTCTGGGGAGCGGGTCAAGTCGGCCGCCTTTCCGGGCGTTCCAGGTATGGGCCGGATGATGCATATCTGGGGCTGCGTTTACTGCCTGGACGGGGGCCGCAAAAGAATCTGCCCGGTTTGCGGGGCGGTTATCCGGGTGGACCAGATACTGGTAGCCCGGATGTTCGAAAAGCCCGGCCGTTCCCATGTGCATGTTCTGGGCTGCAGCTATTGCCGCGAGGCCCTGGCAAGCGGGGCAAAGAGGAACGGCCCCGGGCAAGCGCCGCCCGGATGAACTACCTCGCCCTGAAGCTCTCCCGCCGAAAGGCGGGTTCTTGGGTATTACACCCGCGCTTTCCAATAAAAAGAGATTAATCCGGCCTTTGTTTTATGCCTGCCCCCGGTCAAAGGACGCGTGTAAACGGTACCAGCAGGAAGATGGCCAGTATCAATAATACGGCCATATAAATAAGGTAGTTTTTACTCATGGCGTTCCTGTTCCCGGTATTGCACAATTGCCGCCGATATTGCCGCAGTAACCGCCGCGTTTTGGGCGGCGGCTTTCGGCGCTTCCTCTTTCGGATCCCGGATATCTTTGTCCCAGCCCATCCGCTGGATGAACTTTCCTGTCAAATTGACACAGACGATCATAAGCCACAGAAAGGCAAAAACAACGGCCATGCCGAGTACGGTTAGAATCACGCTCTGCTCTAACATATCAATAATGGTCATACACTGTTTCCTTTGCCGGTTTTTCCGGCGGACTGTCCCGCCCCGGAAGGCGGGGTATCGGATTCTTCTTTGAAAAATCCGGCGGCGGGCAGAAAATCGCGGACTCTCTGCCCGGTAATACTGCGGGGTTTTATGCCCCGCCATTTAAGATTTTCCCAAAACTGCCGGGCTTTGGAAAATGCCTGTTTGTAACAAGTTTTTCCTGCCTTTCAGCGGAATCGTGACAAAATTTCGTATACTTCTTCCGGATTTGATGCCGCCCGCATATAGCCAAGCGCCCCTGAATTGATCAGGGCCAGGACCCGGTTCAATATACGCAGGTGTTTTTCGCGGGCCGATTCTCCCATCAAAAGGAGAAAGACAAAATGGACCGGCTTGCGATCAAGCGCGTCGTAGTCAATGCCGGTCTTCGAAATACCTATGGCACCGATTATCTCGTCTGTACCGGGGTAGCAGCCGTGGGGCACGGCGACGCCGGGGGCGACCGACGTGTTCATTTTGTTTTCCCGGTCCTGTATTGCCGAGAACATCTCAACCCTGTTCATTTCAGGATGAACAGCCGCTATCACTTCGATAAGTTCGGTAAAAACCCCCTCTTTTGTGGCGGCTTCAAGATTCGGCTTTATAGCCTGTCGGCTAAAAATATCGCTCAATAACACGGTTTATTCTCCCCTGTTTTCTGTCTTCGTAACCATTCAGCCGGGGGCTAAAGTCCCTGCTTGGCATTTATTGCCAAGCGGCAGACTGAACAGTTACCTGTCTTCAAAGTGCAACCCTGCGCGGCCTTCGACTCTGAGGGAATTTTGAAAAAAGAAGAAAATCCGGATTCCCAACAAGGCCTTTTTAGAACTGAGGCTGTTCCAAAACTTCAGTTTTTGGAACAGCTTCCTTAGATTTAGGGGAAAAACCGGGCCGGGCTTTAGGCCGATTTGACCGGTTTTTCCAAGAGCCTGGCCAAAACCAACCGGGTTTTGGAACAGGCTCAACTTTCTGAAGAAATAGAAAAGCGGGGATCAGATCCTGAGTTTTAAGAGGATGGTGTTTTTTATATCGCGGTAATTTGTTTCTTCAATTAATTTCAAGGGGAATTGAGAGCAAAAAATGCCGATGTTTTGCGGCCCCAGGGGTATGGCAATACGCAGGGAGCCGTTACGCAGAGGGGAAAGCGGATACCCTCTGGCCTTGCTGATTACCGTCCCGCCTTCAGC
>JAIRZS010000335.1 GCA_031267115.1 Treponema sp. | reverse complement strand
GGCTTGCGGGCAGGGCCTGCGAAACCGCTAAATCATGCCCCCCAAATACCGATAATCCTATTAGAGGGAGCGTTTCCCGAAGCCCGGCGGCTTTGTGAAGGCTCGATGTTTACCGTGATGGCGGGGGCGTGCTGTCCCGGCAAATTCGGCGGACCGGGGGGGTCTATGCGGGCTGAATGTGAAAACTGCGTTTCGGTTTTGAACGCGGAAACTGGATTGGCGGGTAAAATTTGCGCTATGGCGGCGATGGTCCGCCGGGCTGTGGAGGCCCGCGCCTGGACGGATTTCGAGCTTCTTATGGAGAATCTGGCCCGGGCCGGGGCGGAATTTGAGGCGCTGGAACGGGAACGGGAGGCGGTTTTTGCGGCCCTGGCGGAAAAAAACGAGGAAGGCGGCGCGGCGCCCGCAGGAGAAGGCGGGTTTTACGCCCTGGCGGCGCGGCTTCCCGCTGATGAGCGCGATCTGCTTAGCGGGCTTTACCGTAATCTTAAGCTGGCTATTTTCAGGGTGGGGATAGAAAACAGCGCCCTGGCAAATTACCTTAACGGGGTTGGCGGCATTGTTTCCGATTTTATTGCCGCGGCTTTTCCCGACAGGCGGGGAAAGCTCTATACGCGGCGGGGCAGGCAGGTCCACGCGGATATGCGGAGCATGGTCCTGAACCGGCAGTTTTAGGGAACCGGCGTTCGGAACCGGCGTTTTGGAAACTGAGTTTTGAAATCCGAGGGATTTAGGAGGATACCATGACATCGACCTTCATGGGGATTGAAATCGGCAAGCGGGGGGTGGTTGCCCACCAGCAGGCCTTAACGATAACCGGGCATAATCTGACCAACGCCAGCAACGAGGGTTATTCCCGGCAGAGGGTGGAGCTTTCCGCCTTTGAGCCGATTTATCTGCCCGGGCTGAACCGGGAGGAAACGCCGGGGCAGATAGGGCAGGGGACTATCGTGAGCCGCATTGAGCGGCTGCGGGACCAGCTTCTGGACAGGCGGATCATAGCCCAGGCCGGCGGGGAAGGGTACTGGACCGCCCGCGATCCCTATATACGCATGATGGAGCAGGCGTATCTTGAGGTGGGGGATACCTCTATCAGGGGGAAGATGGACGCTTTTTGGGATGCCTGGCAGGAGCTTTCGATATATCCCGCGGATATGGCCCCGAGAACGGCGGTTCTGGAACGGGGCAAGACCCTGATCGACGGGATTCACGAGCGCTTTAAGGCCCTTAAGGGGCTTCAGGATATGGTCGAGGAAGATATCCAGCTTACGGTAAAGCGGGTGAACGAGCTTTCCCGCGAAATCGCGGGCCTTAACCGCGATATCCAGCGGATTCAGGCGCAGGGGGACAATCCCAACGACCTGCTGGACAGGCGGGATCTTCTGGTTGACCGGCTTTCCTCGATTATCGACGTGACTGTTGACAGCCGGGACCCCGACGAATTCATGGTTCACACGGCGGGCTTTGTCCTGGTACAGGGACAGATAGGCCGCGGGTTCGATCTGGTGACCGGCACCGAAAACGAGGGCTATTCAAAGATCATCTGGCGCGAAACCGGGGACGAGGCCCATTTCCGCGACGGGAGTCTGGCGGCCTTGCTGGACCTGCGGGACGAGACTATCCAGGGGGAGATTCAGACCCTGGACAACATGACCATGAACTTTATCGACCTGGTGAACGAAGTCCACCGGGAAGGGTACGGGATCAACGGCTCTACGGGCCTTGATTTCTTTACCGAGCATCCCTTTGTAACCAATGTAAACGGCAACTATGACCGCGACGGGGACGGCGAGTACGATTCCAGCTATATTTTCCGCATGAACGGGACAAACGCGCTTGAGCCAAGGGCCCAGATCGGGCTTGAGGGGGTTATTACCCTTTCCGGCGCGGACAACAATGTAGAAGTTCCCTACTATCCTACCGACACGGTACAGGATGTTGTGGGGCGGATCAACAACGCCGGGGCGGAAGTTGTTGCCCGGCTTAACCGCAATGGTTTTCTTTCCCTCAAGGGTACTACTGCCGAAGGTTCCATAGCGCCGGGGGGCAATCCGGATTTTGTTATACGCCATGTGGAGGATTCCGGGCATTTCTTTGCCGGTTACGCGGGGCTGCTCAACGGTTCGGGCGCGGAAAACGCCTACGACTGGGCCGGCCCCGACGCAGTAGCCTCGCTGGCGGGCGGCGCGCAGGATTGGGCCGTGGCGCCTACCGCCCACCCTTCCGGCTGGATCGAGGTAAGCCGGGCTGTCCTTAAAGACCCTGCCGCCGTAGCGTCGGGTTTCGGCGAGAACGGGCGTCCGGCCAATCCGGGCAACGGCGAGGCGGCCCTGGCGATGGCGTCAATCAGGAACACCGCCGTAATGGTGGGCAGGCTGGGTACCTTCGACGACTACTTTGCAGACGCCGTGGGCAGGATCGGTATTCTGGGCGAGCAGAGCCGGGAGGCCCTGGCGACGGAGAACCTTATTATGAAGCAGCTTAAGGATATGCGGGATTCTGTTTCCGGGGTAAATGTTGACGAGGAACTTGCGGCGATGATCAAGTACCAGCACGGTTACAACGCCGCGGCGCGGTTTATCACTACGGTTAATGCGCTCTACGACACGCTGATCAACCGGATGGGAGTGTGACGGCTATTGCCCGAAAACTAAGGTTTTGGGGTAACTATTCAGTCTACATCTGCCAATAATTGCCAAGCGGGGGTAGCTCGAAAAAAATGACAGTTTTTTTCGAGCGGAGGGGGTCCAAACCCCCTCGTTCAACCGGATACTGCACAAAGTCTTGACAAGACTTTGTGCGGAGTGGGGGCTTTAGCCCCCCGACTGAATAGTTACA
>JAIRZS010000276.1 GCA_031267115.1 Treponema sp. | reverse complement strand
TGGACCCGTACCAAATTGGGCAAGAATATGTTTGCCGTAGGCGGCAACGAGGAAGCGGCCCGGGTATCCGGGGTCAGCGTTCCCCAGACCATTATGCTGGTGTACCTGATGGCCGGGATATGCTACGGTATCGCGGCATTCCTGGAAACCGCCCGGGTGCAGTCGGTGGGCGCCAATACGGGGATCAACTACGAGCTGGACGCCATATCCGCCTGCGTCATAGGCGGCGTCAGTTTCTTCGGCGGGGTCGGTACGATAATGGGGGTAGTAATCGGCAGCATTCTGCTCCAGTCGATCAACTACAGCCTCTACTTTCTCGGGGTCAACGCGTATATGCAGTACATTATCCGGGGCCTTATCATTATCATCGCGGTCGCCATTGACGTGCGCAAATATATCGCCAAACGGTAGAGTGATTTGCCCGGAAACTGGAGTTCCGGGCAAGCCTATTATGTCAAAGAGAGGAAACAGTATGACAACAAAAGTAACTTTCGCGCTTTACTTTGGGAACCGGGGTTTCTTTCCGGGGGAACTTATTGCCGATGCCCGCAGGGAGCTTATCCAGGCCCTGGAAAAGGCCGGCCACGGTTATATCATCATGGACGAGAAGGCGACCCGTTACGGGGCGGTGGAAACCCGCGAAGAAGGCAGGAAGTACGCCAGGTTCCTAAAGGAACACGCGGGCCGGTTTCAGGGCGTGATTCTTTCCATGCCCAACTTTAGCGACGAAAACGGCGCCCAGGCGGCCCTTTCCGAAGCGGGCGTGCCGGTGCTGGTGCAGGCCTACCGCGACATGCCCGGGAAAATGGACTTTTCCCACCGTCGGGATTCCATGTGCGGAAAATTCGCCATGTGCAATGTGCTGCGCCAGTGCGGAATCAAGTACACGATTATACCGCCCTTTACCGTTGATCCTGCGGAAGATCTGTTCCAGGAACATCTGCGGGTTTTTGCCGGGATCTGCCGTATAACGGCCGGGATGCGGCGGACCAATATAGGCGCTATCGGGGCCAGGACCAGCGCTTTTAAAACAGTGCGGGTTGACGAGATAGGGCTCCAGCGCAACGGGATCAATTTAGAGACCTTTGATCTGTCCGCTGTTTTCCGCATGATGAAGGACTCGGTGACGCCGGAAAAACTGGAAGAAAAAAAGAAAAATATTCTGGAGATAACCGAATTTAAATACCCCGAGGAAAAACTTGAAACCATTTCGCGTTTCGGGGTGGTGGTGGACAAGCTTATCGAAGATTACGAGCTCCACGCGGTGGCTATACGCTGCTGGGACGAGCTGGAAATTTCCCACGGCGTGGCCCCCTGCCTTATCCTGTGCGAGCTGAACGAACGGGGTATTGCCGCGGCCTGCGAGGTCGATGTGGCCAACGCGATCATGATGCGCGCCCTGGTGCTGGCGGGCAGTACCCCGCCGACCCTGCTGGATGTGAACAACAACTTTGGCATGGACAATAACAAGAGCATACTTTTCCACTGCGGGCCGGTGCCTATTTCCCTCCTCAAGGGCAAGGGCGCTACCGAGGAACACCTTATGTTCAGAAAGAGCTACGGACCCGGCAGCGGCGTCGGCATCAACAAGGGCGATTTCCGCACCAACCTGGACATTACCTTTGGCAGCGCGAAGACCGAAGACGGCAAGATCCACGCTTTTATCGGAGAGGGCCGCCTGACCGATGACAATATCGAAAAAGAATTCTTCGGCACCGGGGTTGTTATGGAGCATCCCCGTATGCAGGATATTGCCGACTTTATGGGCAGGGAGGGGTACCGCCACCACGTGAGCCTTGCCGAAGGCAGGAACGGCTGGGCGGTAAAGGAAGCCCTGTCAAATTATTTGGGATATGAGATTCATTCATTCCTCTAAAAGGAGCGCAAAAAAAGTGTTGAACGCAAAAGAAACGATTCTACTGGCCCGTAAAAAAGAAACGGTAATACCGGCTTTTAATATCCCTTACATCCCCATGGTGGAACCTGTGGCGCAGGCGGTAAAGGACGAAAACAGCGTCGCCATTATCCACGTTGCCCGGGTAGAGTGGGAAAAATTTTCCGCGGGGAGTCTTGAGGCGGTTGCCGGTGAATACCGGAAATTTGAAAAGCCCGGCCATACCCTGCTCGGCCTTGACCATGTGCCGGTAATTGACGAGGACCTTAAGCGGGTGGATTATATTTCGATCATCAAGCGGGCCGTTGACGCGGGCTACCAGTCCGTGATGATAGACGGGTCCAGGCTTGATCTTGAGGGAAATATCGCCGCCACCGCGGAAGTCGCGGAACTGGTACACAAACAGGGGCTTGCCTGCGAAGGGGAACTCGGCGCGGTCATGGGGCACGAAAGCGGCCCGGCAAAACCTTACGAAGAGATATTCGAGACCAAGCTGGGGTTCACGAATCTGGAAGAGGCGGAACGTTTTGGCAGGGATTCGCGCTGCGACTGGCTGTCCGTCGCGGTGGGCAACATCCACGGCGCGGTTGCCGAAGCCACCCGGCATCAGAAAAAACCCGAAGCCCGGCTTGATGTGGACCATATCGCCGCGCTGTACCGGGCAACGGGCATCCCCCTTGTATTACACGGGGGCAGCGGCATCCGGCTTGAGTATATCAAGCGGGGCATCAAAGCGGGCATAGCCAAGATCAATGTGGGGACGGAGATCAGGCAGGCCTATGAAAAGGGCCTTGAGGAAGCCCGAGGCGATGTGCAGAAAGCCCAGGAAAGGCTTTACCGCCGGGTGAGGGAACTTATTGCCGATATGGAAATTGTTGACAGCCGAAAACTGCTCTTTGGAGAATAATGCCATGCTGTTTTGCGGACTCGATGTGGGGACTACCGGGGTTAAAGCGGTAGTTTTCGATGAAAAGGGAAAGCCCTTTACCGAAGCGTACCGGGCCTACGCCATTCAGGTCGAGGCGGACGGCACGCGGCTGCTGCGGGGGCGGGAGATTTGGGAAAAGACGCGGGAAGCGCTTTCCGAGGCCGCCCGGAAAACAGGCGGCAAAATCGAAGCGGTGTGCGCCGACTCGTTTGGCGAGGCCTTTGTAGCCCTGGACAGCCGGGGGGATCTTATCTGCGATCCCATGCTTTTTACGGACCGCTGGGGCGAAAAGGAATACTACGAGACCGAAAAGAAAACCACCGCGCTTGAAATTGCGGAAATCTGCGGGCTTCCCCTCTCCCCTTCCTACAGCCTTTCCAAACTGCTGTATCTGCGGGAACAGTGTCCCGGTATATACGAAAAAATTGACAAGATTCTCTTTATTCAGGAATTTATCAGTTATATGCTGTGCGGGGAGCGGGGGGTAGACTATTCCGTAGCGTGCAGGTCCATGTTTTTTGACGTCAGGGACTGCGTCTGGAGCAGGGAGCTTATCGGCAAATTCGGCCTTGAGTACCGGCACTATTCCGGTCCCCTTCCCATGGGAACGGTGCTTGGCACCTTGCGCAGGGAACTCGCCGCCGAACTGGGGTTAGGCGGTACGGTAAAAGTCGTAGTGGGCGGCCACGATCAGCCGGTAAACGCCATAGGCGCCGGCCTGCGGGAAGGCTGCGCGGTCAATTCCATGGGTACTTCCGAATGTATAACCCCGATTACCGGTTCTATGCTTCCCCCGGATTTTACCGCGCAAAAGAACATTCCTTCCGAGCCGCTCTGGGAAAAGGGCAGATTCTGCTGTATGGCCTATAATCCAAGTTCGGGCCTTTTGATCCAGTGGTTCCTCGCCACCTTTACCGATGAAAAAGAACTGCCCTTCGCGAAATTTGATAACAGCGTTCCACCCTCTCCGACAAGGATAATGATCCAGCCCTACCTTATGGGCAGCGGCACCCCCTATATGGAATCGGGCGACCGCCTTGCCATAACCGGCATGGATTACGGCACAACCAAATTCGATATTTACCGGGCGGTCCTTGAAGGCCTCTGCCTGGATCAGGAACTCAACCTGGCCATACTCCGGGAGCGGCAAATTCCCGTTACGCATGTCATCGCCACAGGCGGAGGTAGCAAGAGCCGGGCCTGGCTTGAAATAAAGGCGGATGTGCTGCAGATTCCGGTGAGTACCCTTGAGGTAAAAGAGGCGGGCGCCCTCGGCTGCGCGATTCTCTGCGCCAAAGCAGCGGGGCTTTACGGCAGCGTGGAGGAGGCGGCGCGGAATATGTCCCGCGTCAAAGACACGGTACAGCCCAACCCGCGGCACAAAGATTTCTATGCGGAAAAATTCGCCCTTTACCGGAAACTCCACGGGCATGTCA
This sequence comes from Treponema sp., assembly GCA_031267115.1. Taxonomy (GTDB): domain Bacteria; phylum Spirochaetota; class Spirochaetia; order Treponematales; family Breznakiellaceae; genus JAIRRR01. The sequence continues at coordinate 8,667 of JAIRZS010000276.1, read as the reverse complement.
AAGAGGAAAGCTTTTTTTCGGCGAGAAAGCATACGGGAGATTAAATTGCCCGCGGAATTCAAACGCTAAAAGAGCCTCTTGAAAAATCCCGGTTAGGTTTTGTAAAATGAATAACTGCGGGGGAACAAATCTCCCGCACTCCCAGCGAAAAGCGCCCCAAGGGGCTGAATATTAAACTCCAAAAGGGCTACGCCCTTAAAATGAGGAATCGTTATGGGCGACAGCAGCGTTTCCGCTTCAGGGAGACGAAAGCGCATTCTGGGGATTACCCTGACCGCCTTGTTCGCGGCCCTGATCGCGGCAGGGACCTTTATTTCAATCCCCCTTCCCTTCTCGCCGGTGCCTATTGTCTTGCAGAATCTTTTCGCCCTTTTGTCCGGCCTTGTTCTGGGGCCGGCGCTCGGGGCCGCGGCGGTCGCGGTATACCTGGCGGCAGGGGCAATCGGGGCGCCGGTGTTCGCGGGCGCTTCGGGCGGCTTTGTCCATTTTCTGGGACCTACCGGGGGTTTCCTCTGCGGTTATTTTTTCGCGGCTGCCGTCGCGGGGCTTATAGCGGGACGCCCCAGGGCCGGGATAAAAACGCCGCTTTGGCGTATTATCCTGGCCGCCGCTGCGGGATTCTTGATTGTCTATGTGCCCGGCCTTATCCGGCTCAAGGCGGCGGCTTCCCTCTCCTGGGGCGGAACCTTTATCGCGGGCTTTTTGCCTTTCCTGCCCGGCGATGTTGCCAAGGCGGCAGCGGCGGCGCTTATTTCTCCCCGGCTCAGAAAACTTACGGCGGATATTTTTGATTAAGACAGGCAATGCTGCGGAAATACTGTTTTCCATCCGTAATCTTTCCAAGGTTTTCCGAACCGGGGAGGAGGAAAACCGCGCCCTCGCCGGGATCAGCCTGGATATTTATAAAGGGGAATGCCTCCTTGTCGCCGGATCCAACGGTTCCGGAAAAACCCTGCTTATGAAAATTATCACGGGCCTTGTGACGCCATCGGAGGGGGAGATTCTGTTCCGGGGAGAAAACCCTGAAAAATGCGGGGAAAAACTGCGCAGGGCGGTAGGCCTCGTGTTTCAGGACGCCGACGCCCAATTTGTGGGAGAGACCGCCGCCGAAGACATTGCCTTTGGCCCCGGCAATCTCGGCCTGTCCGGCGAAGAAATCCGGGCAAGGGTGGAAGACGCCCTTGCCGCTACCGGGCTTGCGGAAAAACGTTCCCTTCCGCCCCGCCGCCTTTCCGGGGGCGAAAAGCGGCGCCTCGCCGTGGCCGGGGTCATAGCGATGGGCTGCGACACCGTCATCTTTGACGAACCCTTTGCCAACCTGGACTGGCCGGGCGTTATCCAGGTGCTTGAAATTATCCGGGATTTAAAACAAACAGGCCGTACAGTAATCATACTTACCCATGAACTTGAAAAGGTACTTGCCTATGCGGACCGTCTTGTAATTCTGCACCGGGGGCGGGTCAGGGACGACGGAAAACCGGCGGAACTGCTTTCCCGGCTCAAGGATGAATACGGCATAAGGAATCCCCTTCACAATTATAACGCCATTGAGGACTGTTCATGGCTCGTATAAAACATGGCCGCGCGGCTATGCGCGAAAAAAACGGGAGGCCGCCCCCTTACTCTTACAGGCCGGGGAATACGGCCCTCCACCGGTTCAGTCCGGTGGTAAAGCTCCTGGCGCTTCTGGTCATTACCACTTTAGTATTTCTGTTTGATTTTTACGCGCTGGCGGAAGCTGCGGTATTTTTACTGCTGTGCGCGTTCATTGCCCGGATAAAGCCGTGGGAACTTCTGCGGGGGATAAAGCCGGTTTTAATCATGTCGTTATTAATAGTCATCTCCCGTTCCGTTGTTCTGAAGTCCCCCTGGTTTTCCCCTTCCGGGTGCAGGGCAGGATTGTTGTTTTCGGGAAATATGATAATCTGTTTTTCCGCCGGGAGCCTCCTCTTTTCGGTTACAACCATGACCGAACTCAAGGATTCCCTTGAAAAAATCGAACGGCTCATCCTGAAGCCACTGGTTTGCCTGTTCCGCCGTTCCGGAAAACCGGTTTTTATGCGGGCCGCCTCAAAACTGGAACAGCCAAAACTTGGCTTCGCAATATCGCTGATGCTGGGCTTCCTTCCGCGTTTCTTTGAAATCTGGGAAACAGCGTGTACCGCCTACGACGCCCGCTGCGGGAAAAAAGGCATACAGGCAATACTGACGCTGACGCCCCTTGTAACCGGGCGGATGATTGAAACGGCGGCGGAAACAGCCCAGGCCATGGAAAGCCGGGGAGCCTCCCTGCGCTTTTAGGGGAATTGCCGCGTCTCGCGCATACCCCAAAAAACAAAAAACCGCCGGTTGGGCGCTTGTTCATCCTGTAAATTTCGAAGGCATACCGGGTAATTAGGATTTGGGCATTGCTGTTACCGGCAGCGCAAAGATCCGCAGGCGCGGCAGGCTGCCGGCAATCCCCCTCCGCGGCCAGGCGGGCGGCAGTTTGCCGCGCAAATCTGACAAACCGCCCGGACACCCTATTTGTTCTTGTGCCGATTCTTTCTAAGCTTTTTTTTGCGCTTATGGGTTGCGATTTTCTTGAGCTTGCGTTTTCTTCCGCAGGGCATCACCCCCTCCTTTCTGCCTTAGAGCAGGAAATTTAGGCAAGTATAGCCCGGATCGGGAACTTGGTCAAGGCATTATCAGAAAAAGACATTAGGGGCTTTCCCGGCACTCCGGTTTTCAGGAAAACCGGCTGTCCGCAGGTTCTCCCAGGGCGTCGAAACGCCCGGCCCCGCCCCCGAGAGGCGCTATTCTGCAAAAAAACGGCTTTCCGGCGGGCGGCGGGGCGCCGTTACAGGGGATAAGCAGCCTGAGGTAGTTTTCCGAGACCGCGGCGCTAAAGCCCGGCGTCACGCATTCCTGCTTTTCGCCGACAGCCTCGACGATCCTGCCGGCCCAGCGGCGGACATACCCGGCGCGCGAGGAGGCCGCCAGAGCGCCAAGGCATTCCACGCGGGCGGCCGCTTCCCGCTCGCTCACCGGATTCCTGAACGCGGCGGCGGCAGTCCCCGGCCTCTTTGAATAGGGAAAGGCGTGTATCCAGGCAAAACCGGCCCGTTCGCAGAGCAGGCGGGTTTCCTCGAACTCACCGCGCGTTTCGCCCGGGAAACCGGCAATGATGTCACAGGCCAGGAAGGGATCGTCTTTCCGCCCGCGGAACGCGGCGATATTTTTTTCGATGTCTTCCGGAACATAGCGGCGGCCCATGCGTTCCAGAACCGTCTTGCTGCCGGACTGAATCGAAAGGTGAAAGTGGGGGCGTATCCGTTTGTTCCCAATCACGTCCAGAAATTCCTCCGTAATCCCTTCCCCTTCAAGGGAGGAAAGCCGCAGGGCTATGCCGCCGGTATTCGCGAGAAGATAGGCCAGAAGCCCGGCCAAATCCGCCCCCGATTCGTCCCGGTACTGGCCTATATTCACCCCGGTAAGAACCGCCTCGCCGTAACCGCGCCCCTCAATTTCCTTTAAGCGGCTAAGTATCACTTTTGAATCAAGGCTTACGCTTTTCCCCCGGGCAAGGGTTACCCGGCAATAGGTACAGGCATGATCGCAGCCGTCCTGTATTTTTAGAAAGGCGCGGGAATGAAAGGAAAAACCGTCCGCATCATAGGCAAAGGGATCGCCTCTTTGATTTCCGGCTGTTTCTGTTTTTTCCGGGCCGGCAGAAATAACGCCCGGAAAAAATTTGCCGGGCAGTTTTAAAAGCTCCGGCTTTAGATCGCCCGGTACAACAAAGAGGCGCGGCGCGGGGTTCCGCGCCCCCGGCAAATCCGCTTCCAGGGCGGCAATGGCCTCCGCGTCGAGCTGGGCATAACAGCCGGTTACGATCACGCGGCAAAGGGGGTTCTCCTTAAGCGCCTTGCGGATGATACGCCGGGCCTTCTGTTCGGCTTTGGAAGTAACCGTACAGGTGTTTACCACAAGAATATTTGCCGGTTCCCCGCGGGGTACAAGCGTAAAACCCGCCTTGTTAAAGGCATCGGCTATAGCCTCGCTTTCGGCCTGATTCAGTTTGCAGCCAATCGTTTCCACTGAAAAAGAAAACGGCGCGGCACGGCCTTCCCCGCCGGGAAGCGGCCCGCAGCCTGAAAGCAATTCGCCAATTTCGCGGCAGACCATTTTATCGCTTTACCAGGGCTAACGGCGTCTGAGGGCCTGGCGGGAGCGGTCAAGGCCCCTTCTGGCGTCGGAAAGCTGGGGATTAAGGGACAGTGCCCGTTCATAGGCCGCAACCGCCTCCTGGAGATCCCCGGCATTCTCCCGGGCATAGGCAAGCCTTGACCACCACGCGGCGTTTCCCGGAATATAGTGGACCGCGGTAGAAAGCGCGATATCCGCGTGGCGGAATCGGCCCAGGCGTATGTAAATTTCGCCCATATAATAGTAAACGGTTTCAATACGGCCGCGTTCGGGGGCCAGATTGATATATTCCTGAAAATACTGAAGCGCCTCGCTGTTCTGCCCCTGGAAATAACTCACCTCTCCCAAAATCTCGATGATCCGGGGATCGTAACGGCTGATATTCCTGCCTTCAAGGCCGTAGCTGCGGGCCTCCTCGTACCGCCCCAGCTGGACAAGGCTCCAGCACACCACCACGTGGGCTTCCAGGTTATTCCGGTTTTCCGAGAGTTCATTCACGCATATCGCGACAGCCCTTTCGTAATTCCCGTTCCGGTATTCCGCCAGCGCGTCAGGCCGGGTCTGGGCAGCAATCCAGTTCAGGGGAAGAAAAATCAGCAATAAGCCCGCATAGTAAGCTTTTTTCCTCATGCTAATGTTTCACCAGTACGGAAACGCTGCCGCGGCTACTTGGCGGCGCTGTCAACCATGGTACACCTGCCGTTAAACATGCACCCGGTTTCCATGAAGAACCTGCCTTCCGGGGCGGTTATATTTCCCGTCAGCCTGCCGGTAGCGGTTATTTCGACCTTTTCCGTCGCGTTGATGTCGCCCTTAACGATCCCGCGGATCACCACCCGGGAAGCGCTGATATCGGCCTCTACCAGGGCGCTTTCATCGACGACCAAAAGCCCCTTGGCATCGATTATCCCGGAAACCTTGCCGCGTATCAGAAAAGGCTTGTCAAAAACAAGGGTCCCCGAAAAATCTATATCCCCGGACAGGATAGTGTCAAAATCCTCGTCCTCAAGCACATCATTGTGAACATCGGTCATGATTAGCCTTGATACCCCCGGTTTTATAAATTTACCCGGCGAACAGCCCAAGGTCAAGTAGGCGCGGACCTTGCATCGGTTTAATGTTTCAAAGCAAGATATGGGCGCATCCGGCCCTGCGGGCCGGACCGGGCTTTGCGGGGTTCCGCTCCGCTCCATTCTTTGCGCCTGGCGGCGCAAAGAACGCGCCCCTCCAATCCCTTGCGCTGCTGGGTAACAGACGCCTTTCCCGTAAAATCCTCCCCGTTTTGTAAAGGGTTAACGGGAATTATTAAATTCCCCTTTTCTTTTTATTCCTGCCCTGATATAATTAAACATCACCAATGGAGGTTGAAATGTCAGAACAGAAGAATGTTTACTTCTTCGGCGAGGGAAAGGCCGAGGGAGAAGCCAGGATGAAGGATATTCTTGGCGGGAAAGGCGCTAATTTGGCTGAAATGACCAATCTGGGTATTCCGGTCCCCCCGGGGTTCACTATTTCCACGGAAGTGTGCGCCGCTTATTATGAGAATGACGAAAAATACTCCGAAGGGCTGGAAGACGAGGTCCTTGCCGGCCTCGCCCGGCTTGAAGGGGTAATGGGCAAGAAGCTCGGCGATCCCGACGATCCGCTCCTCGTTTCGGTACGTTCGGGCGCGGCGGTTTCCATGCCCGGTATGATGGACACGATCCTCAACCTGGGGATCAACGACAGGGCCGTGATCGGCCTCGCCGAGAAAACCGGCAACCCGCGTTTTGCCTGGGACGCTTACCGGCGTTTTATCCAGATGTACGGCGACGTGGTCATGGGGGTACCCGGCGACGAATTCGAGGAGGCCATCACGGCTATCAAGAAGGCGCAGAAGATCGAGCTTGATACGGAGCTTACCGAAAAAGATCTGCGGAATCTGGTAGAAAATTACAAGAAGATTGTCAAAAAGTCGGCCAAAAAAGACTTTCCGCAGCAGCCCCGGGAGCAGCTTTGGGGGGCCATCAACGCGGTTTTCGGCTCCTGGATGAATGAGCGGGCCATCAAGTACCGGCAGCTTAACGAGATAAAGAATCTCAGGGGGACCGCGGTAAATGTGCAGTCCATGGTATTCGGCAACTTCGGGGACGATTCCGGGACAGGCGTCTGTTTCAGCCGGGACCCCTCTACCGGGAAGAATGAATTTTACGGCGAATACCTGATGAACGCCCAGGGAGAGGATGTTGTCGCCGGTATACGCACCCCGGAAAAGATCGCTACCCTGGCAAAGAAAAACAAGGAAATTTACGACCAGCTCGTAGGCATCAGGGACAACCTGGAACAGCATTTCCATGACATGCAGGATATGGAATTTACCGTCCAGCAGGGGAAACTCTTCCTGCTCCAGACCCGGAACGGCAAGCGTACCGGCGCCGCCGCGGTAAAGTGCGCGGTAGACATGGTGTCCGAGGGCCTTATTGATAAGGAAACCGCGGTAATGCGGGTAAGCCCGGCGCTGCTCGATCAGCTCCTGCACCCCATGATAGACCCCAAGGCGATTAAGTCCGCGAAGTCTATTACCAAAGGGCTCAACGCCAGCCCCGGCGCGGCCTGCGGGAGAATCGTTTTCTCGGCCCAGGACGCGGAAGCCTGGCACGAGCGCGGGGAGAAAGTCCTCCTGGTACGCAAAGAAACAAGCCCCGAGGACATCGGGGGTATGGCGGTAAGCCAGGGCATCCTCACTTCCACCGGCGGCATGACCAGCCACGCGGCGGTAGTGGCCCGGGGCATGGGTACTCCCTGCGTGGCCGGCGCGAAAGGCGTTTCGGTCCAGGGGAAAAAGGCGGTCATCGGTAATAAAAACTACAAGGAAGGCGACTGGCTTACCATCGACGGTTCCACCGGCGATGTTTATGCCGGGCCGGTACCCCTTGTTACGCCGAAAATTTCCGAAGACATGAATACCTTCCTCAGCTGGTGCGACGAAATACGCGCGGCGTCGGTGCGCGGCAGCATTACCGGTTTTGACGTGCGTACAAACGCCGATCAGCCCGAAGACGCCAAAAAGGCGTTCGAGTTCGGCGCCCAGGGCGTCGGCCTCTGCCGTACCGAGCATATGTTCTTTGAAAAGGAGAAGCTTATCCACTTCCGGGCCATGATCGTGGCCGACACCCTCAAGGAAAGGCAGGCCGCCCTCAAAAAGATACTCCCGCTTCAGAAAAAAGATTTTTTCGGTATCTTCAAGGCTATGGAAGGCCGGCCTGTTACTATCAGGCTTTTGGATCCGCCCCTCCATGAATTTGTCCCCCATACAAAAGGCGAGATCAAGGAGCTTGCGGATTTCCTCAAGGTAAAGCCCAAGGACCTTGAACCGAAACTTGAAAAACTTAAAGAGGCCAACCCCATGCTCGGGCACCGGGGCTGCCGGCTCGCGGTTACGTATCCTGAAATTTACGATATGCAGGTCGAGGCTATTGCCCTTGCCGCGGCCGACTGCCTCAAGAAAAAGATCCCCGTAGACCCGGAGATCATGATCCCCATCGTGGTAACCGCCAGGGAACTGAAGCTGCTCAGGCCCAGCGCGGAGGCGATACTCAAACGGGTGTTTGACAAGGCCGGGGTAACGCTTCCTGTCAAGATCGGCACTATGATCGAGGTCCCCCGCGCGGCCATACGGGCGGGCCATATCGCCATGTACGCGGATTTCTTCAGCTTCGGCACCAACGACCTTACCCAGATGACCTTTGCCTTTAGCCGCGACGATGTGGCTTCCTTCCTGCCTTCCTATTTACAGTTGAACGTGCTCGATGTCGACCCCTTTAAGTCCATCGACGAGGAAGGGGTGGGCTACCTTATCCAATACGCAGCTTCGCAGGGGCGTTCGGTAAAATCCGGCCTGAAGCTGGGGATTTGCGGGGAACACGGCGGTGACCCCCTCACGGTGGATTTCTGCTACCGGGCCGGGCTTAACTATGTCTCATGCTCGCCGTACCGGGTACCCCTCGCGCGGCTTGCCGGCGCCCAGGCGGTAATCGGCAACCGGGGGAAGGCCGGGTAAAGAGAGCGCCGCTATCCCGGCCCGGATACCGGGCCGGGATAGGCGGTAAGCTCCACCGGAGTTTCGAAGCAGGGGCCGCAGCGGAAAAAGGCTTCGTCACGGAACGCGCAAGGGATTGGAGCGGTATCCTTTTTTGACGCAGGCAAAAAAGATACAAGCGTAAAGCCCGGTCCGCAGGCCGTCCTGCCTTACGGGCAGGTTGGCCCGCGGATGCGCCCGAAAAATACAGAAAATCCACGCGTTTATCCTGGGGAACGGCGGGCTGCCGTTGATTTTCCGTAGCGGGACAGGTTATTCTTCTATAACATAAAAAATAGAGAGGAAAGGAATTCCGCATGAAAAAAATTATCGCCGCACTGAGTTTCGCCCTGGCCCTGGCCTGCCCGCTTTGGGCGCGCCCCCAGGCTGAAGATCCCAAGGCCCCGGTACCGCTGGTTATC